>JBMFPP010000490.1:0-2060 GCA_049969055.1 Armatimonadota bacterium
GCCGAGGCCAAGCCCGTGTATGAGACGCTTCCCGGTTGGCAGGAGGATATATCTTCGGCCACCAGCGTTTCGGAGCTTCCGCGGAATGCGCAGAACTACGTGGCACGGGTGTCCGAGCTGGTCGGCGTTCCTGTGGAGCTGGTTTCGGTGGGGCCGGACCGCCGCCAAACGATTCTGAAAGAAGACGGAGCGGTTGCGCGCTTTATGAAGTAGGAACAGTTTAATCCGCTTCAAGTAGGAACGGCTTAAGCCGCTTCAAGTAGGAACGGCTTAAGCCGCGAAGTAAGGCTTTTCGGAGGCACTGCGGCAGTCCTAGCGCAAAGCCTTTACAAACCACCAGTTTCTGCTCGGCGAAGGTTGTTCTGGGTAGCGCAGGTCCGGAGCGGCCGGGCGTACGTGTCCATCGCAGAATAAGTAGTTGTTCACTTCACCGTGGTAGGGTTTATCTGCAAGCAGTAGCCCCTCAACCGGCTGGCGGTAGTATCCCCTGACCATGGTCCAGTCCCCACAGCGCGCAACGTAGCCGAAGCCGGTGTCAGGATCATCTGTGATGCTTTGCACGCCTTCAAACAAAAGCACGGTTGAAGCCGGCTGTACCACTGCCGAGCTGGAAATGCCCTCTGTTATCCTGATGGCGCTGGTGTAAGGCATTACGTCCGGCGGGTCTCGCAGGAAGGTGTTCATTGTGTAACTGCGCGGGGGCCACTGCGACTCCCAGTACTCTAAATTGGGGCATACCCATACCGAACCCCGCCCTGTGCGGTTTCTCAAATAGAGATCCAGGCCGGCACCGGCCCCTTGGTCCCAATAGTTTCGCTCTCCCCTCAGTCCGCCGGGCGATGGGTAAACCCCGTCCCAATCGTCCAGATACATACCGAACGCACTTGCAAACTGCTTTAAGTTCGAACTGCACACCGCTTGTTGGCTTTTGCTGCGCATCCGCCCTAGAAGCGGAAACAGAAGCGCGGCAAGTACTGCGATAACGGCAATGGCAACAAGAAGCTCCACCAGGGTAAACGAGGGCCGCAATCGAGGGTGTTTTCGGATTGATAACGGCTTCATAGCAACATAGCTTTCGCTTGTTGTGTGCCAATTCCCTCCACAGGTCGATTGGAAAACCGGCGAAGCAAACGGTGGTACTAAGTAAATCGCAGAGCTCCTTCTCGGGAAGGTTGTTGCTCGAGCAAACTAGAAGAAGGTATCGAAAACGCTTTTTAACGAGTCTTTTCCTACGGAATTTCTGCTCGGTGGAGGGAGCTGCAATGAACGGTAAAAGCTACATGATCTCGAGGCGCAAGCTGCTTGAGAGTTCGCTTACCGCATTGGCGGCCGCCGGTCTTCCAGCTTGGTTTGTGGAAGAGTCGCTTGCGGCCGAAAGCGAACGCATCCAGAGGATACCGAGGCGTATAGGCCCCAACGATCAGATCAACTTCGCCTGCATAGGCACCGGCGGCAGTCGCGGTGGGTTCCGCCAGGGCCTGAACGTAACGCGCTGGGCGGCTAGCCACCCAGGCGTGAAGGTTGTAGCCGTCTGCGACGTGGATAAACAGCATTTGGATGAAGCCGCAAGAGTTTTTGGTTCGGATTGCGCTAAGTACTCAGACTTCCGCGAGCTTCTCGCCAGGAAAGACATCGACGCTGTGGTAATCGGCACGCCGGACCACTGGCACGCCTATATAGCCATCGCCGCCATGAAGGCGGGCAAAGATGTGTACTGTGAGAAGCCGCTAACCCTCACCATCGCCGAGGGGAGGAAAATCGTTGAAGTGGCCAAGAAAACCGGCGCTGTTTTCCAAACCGGAAGCCAACAGCGCTCCGATGCACGGTTCCGCCTTGCGTGCGAACTTGTTCGCAACGGCAGAATCGGCCGCATAAAGCGCGTTGAAGCCCGCATCCCGGGCGCTCCATCCGGAGGTCCGTTCCAGCCCAAACCGATTCCCGAGGGCTTCAATTGGGATATGTGGCTCGGCCAGGCTCCATGGACTGAATACGTTCCTGAGCGCACCCACGGCACTTTCCGCTATTGGTACGAATACGCCGGAGGTATGGTAACCGACTGG
>JBMFPP010000491.1:0-2049 GCA_049969055.1 Armatimonadota bacterium
ATTTTGAGGAACTGCGAGTTGTATCTTGCGGCCAAAAATTCCGGCATGGTCAGGGCGTTGAGCCTAGCGGTCATGGTGCGGGTTCGCCCTGCAAAAAGCTTCCACGCGAGGAAACTGCCGAAGAAGACGTTGCCGACGGCTATCCAGAGAGAGTGGAGTCCAAAGCCCCAGCCCAATCTTCCCGCATAGCCGACGAAAAGCACCGCGGAAAAGTAAGTGGTGCCGTAGGCAAAGGCGGACATCCACGGACCCAGGTTGCGCCCGGCTAGGAAGAAATCGCTTACGGTTCGGGTTCGGCGCATGCAGAGATAGCCTATGGCAATCATTACAACTACATAAATCACAACAATGGCAAGTTTCACCATGGTTCACCTTGGTTATTGGTTATTTGTTTTCGCGCACAGCTGTGGGGCCGAAGCGCAAAACCCCGGCCCCCATTCACGTTTAGGAGCGTTTTGAAAGTTTCGCTTGGCGCTGGCTGAAATTTCTGGCTTTCTGGCAGACAAGAGTTTCCAACGCCGGCATCTTGGGCGGTGAGATGGGGCTTGCTACTAGAATCCCGAGAACAGCTCCACGAAGAAGATGTTGTTGCGCACCTTGCCGGGTTTCTCTGTGTTCAGCTCCAGCTCGTACTGCATCCACAACCCTTTGCGGAGCGGTTGCACCGCGGATAGGCTAAGCTGTCTGATGTCCTTCGAGAGGGGGTTGGCCGGATTGGCCGCGGCGCCCATGTTCTGCTGGGCATATCGTGCGAAGAACTTCCATCCGACGGGCGGTTCCCATCCGACAAGGATATTCCATGCGTTGTAGTTAAGTCTGCTGAGCTTGGATGCGTAAAGCTCTCCCTGTGTAACAAAGCCCTCTGGATGTTTGTATGTGAAATCAAGGCCCAATACACGTCTGGTTTTGCTGGTGGTGCCCGGCAGAAGCGGAGGCGAACCTCCCGGCGTTAGCACGTTGGTAGGTGCGGATGTGTTTAAATTTTTGAGATCGGCGTCGTCGATTCTGCCGAAGGCGGCTGAAACCCCGGCTTTGAGTCCGTTCTGCCAGCGGCCGCCGATGCGCATAGACAGCTCCAGCTTGCTGTTCTGACGGCTGTCAGGAGTGCCTCCGCCGGAAGCGGGATCTCGCAGGCACAGATGCGGCACACTGTAAAGCTTGTTCCGATCCGTATCGCCGGGTATTTCCCCTATCTGGCGAACGCCCAATCTGTAACCCGTGTGCAAAGCGATGCCGGCATCCAAAGTACTTCTTTGTATCAAATACTGCACGCCTTGTATTCTATCCTGTGTAAATGCTTCAGACACTAGGCCGTAGTTGCTGGTGCGTCTGTTTGTGTAAAGAGGTGTTATGCCGAAAGTCATTCTGCGGCCCTTGCCGACACGAATCTTTCCTGGGCCAAGTTGGGTTTCGTAGTAGGCGCTTTCCAGATACAAGCCGCTTGTGGATGCCCACGGATGGTAGTAAACTTCCACGTAGGCTGTGCTGTCGTTCGGCAAATTCGCTGTGGTAGAGACGGATATGCGTTCGGAGCGGAATTCTGGTGCGGCGCCTGGACCGAAGTAGAACCTGTTTTGCATATAACCGTGCACTTGAACAGCAGGCGCAGATTCAGCCGCGAGAGCACAGCCGCATGCTGTTAACAGGGCGGCAATGCAGAAAATCCCTAAAATACGCAAATGCAATCTTCTCTCCTCCTAGCTTTTGTTTGTCGCTCTGCATGAAGATTCACGGCAACGAGGGTTTCGCAGATGAGCGAAACAATGTGAACTAAACGCGCCGATTGGCCGAAACTTGCCGTTTCGGCGGCGAGAGAACTCCTGCGGTGTTTTATCGACCACTATATTTCGCCGGTTTAGGCCCTTGCTTGTCGGGCGTAAAGCAGTTTTGGGGTGAAGCTTTTTGAATGTTTTGGAGTTCTTCTCCTGTAAGAATTCGGACGCTGGCTTTTTGCAGAGCCTCTACGGCGGCTTTGTATAGGGTCCGTTCGGAGCACTGCGCAGGCGTTTCCCTTGGACTTCCCCACAAATGCATACATACATGCCGGTA
>JBMFPP010000492.1:0-2029 GCA_049969055.1 Armatimonadota bacterium
TCGGCCGCGTTGGAACCGCGCTTGGACAGGCAGGCATCAATATCGCAGGCATGCATGTGGGACGCAAACAGCGCGGCCAAGAGGCTGTGATGATTCTCAACGTTGACGACTACGTTCCACCAGACTTAGTTCGACATATAGCATCCCTGGAGTGGGTAAACAACGCCAAACTGGTGGACTTCTCTGCAGTGGGACAACGCAACAACCGCGGAGATGATTAGCCGGGAGCTTCTTCCGAACCAAGACGTTGGTTCTCTATGCCTACAGAAGGCTTGACAGCTCCAAACCCGCAGTCTATCATGAGAGTGGTACCGAGCAGTTCTCTATCGCAGCTTTTGCCTCCGGGGTTGATGAGTTTTGTTGTCCGGAGCGGCGGTGAAATGCCGGACTCTATCCCGCTTGCAACGGGCAGATAAAGGGGAGATGCTATGTCCAAGGTCCTTTGTCTGCTTGGCGGCTTGGTTCTGGCCGCCATCTCCATCTGGGCTATCGTCCACTGGTGGAACTGGGCGTTCGCGCCGTTCTTGCTGGCCTGTGTTACGCTCTTGGTACTCATGACCGGAGTCGTTTTGTTCGCGTGGGGCATCAGTTCCATCATGGAAGCCTCAAGGGAAAAGAAACAAGAAGCCCAAAGCCAATCCCAATCAACCGGGGCGGCACCGCAGTAGCTCTATGCGGAATGTTGCGCCACCGTCCCTGTGCTAGTTCAGCGGTTTCAGGTGTAGCCAAACTGGTCTAATGTTAGGTTCCTCGGCAAGAGGAACCCATTTGCGTCTGCCGAAGGGAATTAAGGGTTCGCCGCTTGGATGAGCATCTCTATAAGCCGCCGGCAGCGAATCCTAAACAATCAACAGGGTTGCCTAGCGTTGCTACACTCAAGCGGCCCGCGCCTTAACCGGCGGGTAAGGATGAAAAGGTAGGAGGTTTGCAACATGAACAAAAGGTCTCTGGTCCGTTTGGCTGTCCTTGCAGGTTTACTGGGACTTGTAACAATAACCGGCATGGCCGCTGCCCAAACGGTACCGGATCTCCAGAACTGGACCGTGCAGATTCAGGCTAGCGCAGCCGGCGTCACGCCAGACACAGACAATGTTTTCGGTGTTGCGCCCGGTGCACTGGACGGTTGGAAATTGGACGAAGACATCCTCGATGTCCTGCCAGCACCCGGAACCTTCCTGCACCTCAGCTTTTACCACGCCTCCAGCGAGCCAGGCTGGACCAATCACGGTGGATACTATAAGAGCGATATTCGAGCACCTCTGCAGATATCTGAAACCAAGGTGTGGAATGTCCGCCTCCGAGCCAACCTCGGAACATCCACCGCGCCGGTCCAGTTTACCCTCTCCTGGGGCGACCTGTCGGCTCTGCCATCCGACCTCAGCTTTACACTCCAAGAGGTTTCCGGTGCCGGTACGCCGATAGGTGCACCAGTGAACATGAGACAGCAGGCTTCCATTACCGGTGAGTTCGCCACAGACGGATCGGTTGCCACACGAATCTTTAACATCATTGTTACCGATCTGCGCGTTGGAGAGCCCGTAACTCTCAGCGATGTGACGGTGGCAAGCGTAACAGCCACCAGCGTGGCCCTCGCATTCACAACCGATCCGGCCGCTACTGCAACTGTCTTGTACGGACCAACTACAGCCTACGGTTCCACTGTTGAGGAAACAGCCCCAGCCACATCCCACTTGGTGGAGGTAACAGGGCTGAACCCGTCAACCGAGTACCACTTCAAAGTTCGCGTTTCTGCACCGGGAAGAGCCGTAACGGAATCACCCGACATTCTTGCAGCCACCCTTGGTTTGCTGACTATAAGCAACCTGTCGGCTACGGAAGTTTCCTCCAAAGCGGCTACAATAACCTGGACCACGAATGTAGCCGCTTCTGCCTCTGTGAGGTACGGCCTCAGTCAAGCCGAGCTCGGTAGTCCGATGGCTGTGCCCGGTGTATCTACAGAGCACAGCGCTACACTGACAGGTCTGCAACCAAACACGTCGTACGTAGTGGAAGTGGAATCCACTGCGCC
>JBMFPP010000493.1:0-2027 GCA_049969055.1 Armatimonadota bacterium
GATGGTTCAGTGAAGGCGCAGATGAGCCTGCCAGACATGAGGATCCCGATTGAATACGCGCTTTTCTATCCAGAGCGCGGCGATTGGGCTCCGGCTGAGCTGAAGTTGGCCGAAGTTGGATGTTTGACCTTCGCGGCTATTGACATGTCTCGGTATCCGTGCTTAGGATTAGCGTACGAGGCGGCCAAGATGGGCGGCACGGCACCCGCGGTGCTTTCTGCGGCCGATGAAGTGGCCGTTTCCGCTTTCTTGGAAGGGCGGTTGCGGTTTACCGATATTGCTGTGGTTTTGGAAAAGACTTTGAGCAAGCATACTCCTTGGCCGGCGTGCAGTATCGAGGATGTGATGTGCGCTGACAGTTGGGCAAGGGATGCGGCAAAGGCCTGTGTTAGCAGGCGGGAGGTGGGCGATGCACGCCGTTCTTGACTGGCTGGCCACAGGTTTTCTCCCGTTTGTGGTACTGCTCGGCACGCTGGTGCTGGTCCACGAGTTCGGGCACTTTGTAACGGCAAAGTGGAGTGGAATGCACGTGAGGGAGTTCGCTGTTGGATTTGGACCGCCGATTTTCCGCGTGGTGCGCGGGGAAACCGGGTATTCACTCCGCATTGTGCCGCTTGGGGGATTTGTTCAGATAGCCGGGATGGACCCAAATGAGGATCCGAATGTCCCGGGCGGCTTTAACACAAAGCCGATTTGGGCGCGTTTTCTCACTTTGCTTTCTGGCTGTTTGATGAACCTTCTTCTGGCGGTTTTTGTTTTTTGCATGGTTGGAATGGTCTTCGGCGTGCCGCGCCCGATAACCAGGATTGCTCAAGTGATTCCCGGTTCTCCGGCGGCGGTATCTGGGTTGAAAGTTGGGGACCGCATTGTTTCGGTGGATGGAGAGCCGGTGAATTCTGTGCTTGAGGTGCGCCGCATCGTGGAAAGATCTGCTGGCCGACCTTTGAGGATAACATTGAATAGAGGTGACAGGGAGGCCTCGGTAACCGTTGTGCCCAGGCAGGTTTCGCCGGAGCGGGTGGGGCGAATAGGCATAGTCTTCGACACGGAGATGGTTCAGATTGGACCTGTGGGCGCCCTGCGCGACGGTTTGGTGAGCACATTGGCTTGGACCCACCAGATCGCTTTGGGTGTGGTACAGCTTCTGACCGGTCGGGTGCCCGCAAGCGAGGTTGGCGGACCGGTGGCCATTGCGCGTGCCACGGCGGTTCAGGCCGACCAAGGGTTGGATCACTTCCTCAGGTTTGGGGGCATAATCAGCGTAAATCTGGCCGTGGTTAACTTGATACCTTTCCCGGGTTTAGATGGGGCGAGGCTGGCTTTCCTGCTGATCGAACTGCTGAGGGGGAAGCGGTTCGATCCGAAGAAGGAAGCATATGTGCACGCGGTTGGCATAGCCATACTTTTCTTATTGCTCATAGCGATCACCGGCAAAGATCTTACGGAATGGATACAAGATCTGTCTTCGCGGTAGAGCAGGTGAATGAGGGTTTGCGAGAGAGGCGGCGGTCGCGCGCCGTAAGAGTTGGCAGTGTAACGGTGGGCGGCGGCGCACCGGTGTCGGTACAGTCTATGTGCACCACGGCAACCGCCGATGTGGATGCTACGGTGGAGCAGATCCGCCGGTTGAAGGATGCTGGGTGTGATATAGTCCGCGTGGCCGTGCCCGATATGGATGCCGCCAAGGCTATTGCGCAGATAAAAGCGCGTGTGGACGTTCCGCTGGTTGCCGATGTGCACTTCAACTATCGGCTGGCACTGGCGGCGTTGGAGTCTGGTGCTGACAAGCTTAGGCTTAACCCCGGAAACATAAAGAAACCGGAGCATGTGAAGCTGGTGATTAGGGAGGCTAAGGCCCGCGGAGTTCCTATACGCGTGGGGGTTAACGAAGGCTCGATAGATCGAGCGCGCTACCCCGAAGCCACTCCGGAAGCGCTGGTTGCTAGCGCAATGGACCATATTAGGATTTTGGAGGAGCTCGAGTTCAGAGATGTGGTTGTCTCGTTGAAAGCGTTTGATGTGCCCAA
>JBMFPP010000494.1:0-2009 GCA_049969055.1 Armatimonadota bacterium
CGATCTGCCCCGCTATGAACGGCGAAAGAATGGAGGCGATCGGCATGGTCATAAACACGTAGCCGATCTGCAGTCCTGTAAGCTTCAGATTGTTGTTCAAGTGCATTGCCAAAATGGGTGCCCATGCGCCCCAGATGGCATACTGCAAGAACATCATGAACGAGAGCTTTAAGTGCAGTTTGAAACCATCCTCCCGGCGCTGTGCAAACGCATCGGCACCCGCAGAATTCAGGTCTTTACCTTGCATATACCTAAACCCCTCTTTAAAAGCGGCAAAAACTATTTATTCCGGTTGGCACGCTCCCGCAGCATCACCATGAAGTCCAGCACCAACGAACGGTCGTCCTCAGAAAGCTGTTCAAACAGGGATTCTGCTTTCAGCTTCTCTTTTACCCCAACATTGCTGGAGTCTTCCTGAGCTTCTTGGATCAGTCCTACGGCGGTGGTGCGGAAGACCTGAGCAATGGCTTCCAGCTCTGCAAGCGTTGGGCTTGTTCGCCCAACCTCGATGGCGGATATATAGCTGGAACTGCGGTCCAGCCTGGCGTAATCCACAAGGTCCTGCTGAGTAAGGCGATATCTCTCCCGATACCTCCTAATTACAGATCCGATGTTGGCTGCCATATCCTATCGAGTTAAATCCCTCCTCTCTTGACTCGTAATTTTTCATAAAAACGAGGACAAGCGCCTTCCTCTCTCAAACACATCCTCCTCGTTTCCAGCCCTTCACTGCAGATAGAAAAGGAGAAGCTGATTCCCCTCTCTCGAAACTGGGAGAGGGACAAGGAACGAAGACAAATATGCTGCCCCCTCACCCTTCAAACCCTCTTCTCCAACCACCTGCCTGTTGGCAAACATGCTGGGGAGAAGAGAACAACCCTGTTCCCCTCGCCCGTGTAAAGCAGGAAAAAAACAAGAGTCAAACTGCTTACCGAAACCAACAATTGAGCCGGCGAACAGTTTGGGAAGCCGATACAGCGCAATCGCAAAGCCTCGCCAATGCTCCCGGACGTTGCCGTAGAAGCTCTTCTATGTAGCTACAAGAACTCCTTCCGAGCGCTGCAAAGCTGGAAAAGGTGAAAGCTTTGCACAGTTGAACAAAAAATAAAGAAGCAATGGAGGGGACAAGCATATGTCTGACTGCATTTTCTGCAGGATAGCAAGCAAACAAGTACCGTCAACCATTGTTTGCGAGGACGAGCATGCAGTGGCGTTCCGCGACTTAAATCCCAAAGCGTCCACCCATGTGCTGGTAGTCCCCAAAAAGCACATTAAAGATCTGCGGGATGCGGAACCCCAAGACGAACAGCTTTTGGGTCACCTGCTCACCATGGCCGCCCAGGTCGCCAGGATAGACGGCGTTTCGGAAAGCGACTTCAGAGTGGTAATAAACGCGGGACCTGATGCCGGCCAAAGCGTTGACCACCTGCACGTGCATGTGCTCGGCGGCCGGCATCTATCATGGCCGCCGGGGTAAACTTCTCGGCCAGCCTACTTGCCCACGCAGAATCGGGAGAAAATCGCATCCACCACTTCGTCTGATACGGACTCCCCGGTGACGCGCGCAATGGCTTCTGCCGCGTCTCGCACGTCGGCGGCCAAAAGGTCCAGCGGATATCCGGCGGAAAGCGTTTCCAGTGCGGCCTGCAGAGAAGAACGCGCCGCCTCCAACGAAGTTTTGTGGCGCACATTGCTTACGTAAACCTCTGCAGGCCGCACTCCGCCGCGCAGTATGGTGTTGTACATTGCATCTTCCAGCGCTGGCACTCCGGAAGGACTTATGGCGCATGTTTCAACCACCGCCACATCTGACGGTATTCCTATGAATTCTCTGGCCTGCTCGAGTGACCAAGCATGCCAAAGGTCGCTCTTATTTGCGGCTACCACCACATGCGTTTTCGGAATTTCGCTCCAGGCGGCAACATCTGCTTGGTCAAGTGGTTGGCTTCGATCCATTACGAAAACAACCAGGTCGGCAGTGCGCAGCGAAGACCGGGTGCGCTCTACGC
>JBMFPP010000495.1:0-2009 GCA_049969055.1 Armatimonadota bacterium
GCGCCTCCGAAGGCAAGGTTGAACAGGGCTGTATCCTTGGTGTTTGAGCCGGGTTCCACCCTGAAAACGGTGACGTGTGCGGCGGCTTTGGACTCCGGCGCCGTAAGCATAGAGGACACGTTTAACTGTTCCGGCTGTTTGATAGTGGGTAAGCACGTTATAAACTGTGTTATTCACCCCCCGTACATCAATGGGCACGGGGCAGTAAATATTGCCAATATATTGAGGCTGTCCTGCAATGTTGGAGCGGCCCGGGTGGCCATAAGATCGGAGAGGAACGGCTTTCCAATTATCTGCGTAGGTTTGGGTTTGGATCTCGAACAGGGGTGGAGCTTCCCGGTGAGTCGCCGGGGATACTGCCGACGGCTTCGCAGTGGCGCGATATTACCCTGGCAAATGTGGCATTTGGCCAAGGTGTTGCGGTAACAGCCTTGCAGTTGGCATCCGCATATGCGGCCATTGCAAATGACGGGGTTTTCGTGTCCCCGACCATATTGAGGCACGAAAACGGCCGTCCAAAGGTGGGCCGTCGGGTGATATCTGAGCAAACGGCAAGGCTGTTGCGGAAGTACCTTCAGGGCGTTGTGGACGGCGGCACGGGGAAAGCGGCAAAGATAAGATGGTATAAGGTTGCCGGAAAAACTGGAACAGCACAGAAAGCAGAACCAGGGCGAGGCTACATGCCGGGGAAGTATGTGGCTTTGATGGTTGGTTTTGTTCCGGTTGACAAGCCAAGGGTTGTCGTGTTGGCGGCGATTGATGAGCCGTCTGGCAGTCACTACGGCGGCGTTGTAGCGGCCCCGGTTTTCAGGGAGGTCGCCCGCGCGGCCATGGTGAGGTTGAATGTGCCTCCGGAAGATTGGTCTGACACTTTCGATGGGGCTGTTCCAAGCACTTGGCCAAAGGAGCACTGAAAGGGTTTTGCTTTCCTAAAGTAGTAGGCGCAGGCGTCGCGCCTGAAGAGGGTTTTGACAAACAAACTAGGATTAATTGAGCGTCGAAACTTCTTAAAGAAGTGTTGATGTTCAATCATGGTTTAGAAAAGCTTCCTGTGCCACAGGCGCCACGCCTGTGCTACGGCTTTGTCTCTAGCGGCAGGTGAAGGCAGAAAAGCATGAGGCTTTCAGATTTGTGCCAGGCAGTTTCGGGCGCTGAATTACGCGGATGTGATGTGGATGTGGCGGCAGTGGCTTACCACACCAAGGATGTGGTGCCTGGAGCGCTTTTTGTCGCCCTGCGGGGGCTTCGTACCGACGGCCACTTTTTCTTGAAGGAGGCTGCCGATAAGGGTGCAGTTGCGGCGGTTGTGAGTACTCCCAACTGCGAGGGATGGCCTGTCGATAGGCCGCTCGTTGTGGTTCCAGATACCAGGAAGGCCCTGGCGATGATGGCGGTGCGGTTTTACGGCGATCCGTCGTCTCGGCTTAAGGTGTATGGGGTGACAGGGACGAACGGCAAGACCACCACAGCCTTCTTGATTCAAAGCATCATGTCGGCGGCCGGGGTGAAGACCGGTGTTATAGGGACGCTTGGGTGCCGAATAGGCAACCGCGTTATTGAGACAGACAGAACGACTCCGGAATCGCTCGATCTGCAGAGAATCCTGAGCGATTTGCTTCGTGTCGGAGCAGAAGCGGTTGCCGTGGAAGTTTCTTCTCATGCGTTGGCCTTGGGCCGAACGCTGGGCTGCCGCTTCGCCGGAGCCGTGTTCACTAATCTAACGCAGGATCACCTCGACTTTCATCCCTCAATTGAGGAATATTTCCGAGCCAAATCTCTGCTGTTTACGGAGCACGCCGCTCCGGCAGGTGAGAACTTTGTATCTGCGATCTGCGTCGATTCGGATTGGGGCAGGCGGCTCAGCAAGGCGGCGCTTGGGCGGGTTGTGACTTTCGGATTGTCCCCGGAGGCCGAAGTGAGGGCCGAAAATGCGGATTACTCAACCAACGGTACAAGCTTCCGCTTGGTCTCGCCGTACGGGTCCAGAGATGTTCGCTTGAAGCTGATCG
>JBMFPP010000496.1:0-2009 GCA_049969055.1 Armatimonadota bacterium
CCATGTTTCCAGCTCCGGTGCAGAGCCGCAGTCAACTGTACTGTGGAAGCCGGCTTCGTTAAGCAGGTCCACCACCAGCGGACCGACGCCATCATCTCCGTGGTTGCGGCTTCCAACGCCGACCACCACAACCTTCCCCTTCAACAAGCTCTTCAGAGCCTGCTCAAGCGGGCTCTCAGATGTCGATTTCGGGGAGGGTTCTGACCTGCTGATATGTGAATATCGGACCGTCTGTGCACACATAGAGGTGGTTTATGCAACAGTGGCCGCATTTGCCGACGCCGCACTTCATATGCCGCTCAAGGCTAGTAATCACCCGGTCTTCGGTAAACCCCATTTTCAGAAGGTCTCTGGCAACGAATTTAATCATAACCGGAGGGCCGCAAACGAAGGCCGCGGTTTCTTCTGGATTGAGCTTCACCAGCGGGAGGAGCGACCCCACAACGCCGACGTGTTGTTTCCACGTGCCGTCCGGCACATCCACAGACTGCAGGACGTACATATCGTTTCTGGCCGCCCAAGTCTCCAAATCCTGCTTGTAGTCTCTATCTGCCGGGGTTCGCGCTCCGTACAACAGCCAAATGTCGCCGTAGTCGTTGCGGTTGGCGAGAACGTGGAGAATAAGCGGCCGCAGAGGTGCAAGCCCGCATCCACCGCTTACAATAAGGAGGTTCATCCCCTTGGTTTGCTCCAGCGGCCAGCAGTTGCCCAAAGGACCGCGAATGCCAACTCTGTCTCCAACTTTGAGGGCGTGCATAGCGCGTGTTACTTTGCCGCGGGCCACCACTGTCAGCTCGAAGGGACACGGCTCCATCGGGTTGGATGCGAAGCCTATGGGCGCCTCTCCCACTCCAAAAACGGTAACCTCCACAAACTGCCCGGGTTCCCAGCTGAAAGAGTCGGCAAAATCTTTATCCTCGAAGCGGAGTCTGAAGGTTTTCGTATCCGGAGTTTCATCAACAATTCGCTCCACGACGGCGATTTTGGGAATGTAGAGGCCGCTTCCCGCACCGTCGTTAACGCCCCACATTCGGCGGGGGCGCGCCGCTGTGAGCACCATCTTATCACCCTCCGCAGATAAGCCCGGCAAAACCAACGAAATCGGCAAACTTTCTAAGCCGGAGCTTCAAGCTTTGCCTGTTCAAAAACGGCTCTTCTAAGCCGCTTCACCACGCTTGGCACGCCCAAATCGGCCATGCACCCAACAACACAGCGCCCGCATCCGACACATCCGTGCCGCCCATCCCTGGTTATGTACTGGTAGCTGGCTTTGTGATAGAACCGCCGTTGAACACGGCTGCCGAAAGTTGCGCGCGGGTTGTAGCCGCTGGCCTCGCGTGTGAAACCCGCAAACTGGCAGGAATCCCAATAGCGCCAGCGCGTGAAGGCGCCGTCGCCGTCTTTGGTGTCTTCAACATTGAAGCAGCTGCACACCGGACACAGGTTTGTACAACTGCCGCATCGGAAGCACTCGGCGCCAAATTGGTCCCATACACTCTGCGGCACCTCGTTGGCCGAGATGAAAAGGATGGCTTTGGCCAAGTAGCTTGTGGTTTGAAATTTGGCGTCTGCGCTGAGCCAGATCGAGTCTCTAAGCTGCAGGTCTTTCTCGGAGGCATCGGCTAGAAGGTGCTCTCTGGGTGCGCTTACCTCAGCGCCCTTTTCCGAACCGACCTCGTACAGGAACCGATCCCCCAAATCTGTAAGCTGAACATCGTAGCCCGAAAATAGGTACGGTCCGGAGTCACAGCATATGCAGAAGCACTCCTCCCGAGGCTCACTGCACACCAAGCTGAAAAGCACCGTATTCTTGGAGCGCGATTCGAAATGGGGGTCGCGTATCTGCGAGCAGAAGAACTTCTCCTGCTGGCGCAGTGCTGTCACGTCGCAGGATCTAATTCCCACAATGGCTTGGGGACGTTCTTCCACTACGGGTTCGATTTGAACGGAACCGTTGGTTTTGTAGCGGAACAAAACCTCCTAGTGGGGAAGCAAAAACCGCTTGGGAG
>JBMFPP010000497.1:0-2006 GCA_049969055.1 Armatimonadota bacterium
CCTTTTTTGATGTAAAGTGCTCCAACACCTTTTGGGCCGTACAGTTTGTGTGCCGAAAGCGACATCATTTGGCACCCAATTTTATTTACGTCCAGCGGGATCTTTCCGGCGCTCTGCACTGCGTCTGTGTGGAAGAGAACGCCGTGCTCGGCGGCGATTTTTCCTATCTCCTCAACTGGCTGGATAGTCCCAACCTCGTTGTTAGAGTGCATGATAGTTATGAGGATGGTATCTCTGCGGATGGCTTTACGGACGTCTTCGGGATCCACAATACCGTCAGAGCCTACGCGGACAAATGTTACTTCAAAGCCGTGTTTTTGCAGGAACTCGCACGGTTCGAGCACTGCATGGTGCTCTATTGCAGAGGTTATTATGTGCCGCCCGCGGGATTCATGGGCCCACGCGACTCCCTTAACGGCCCAGTTATCGGCTTCGGTGGCGCCGCCGGTGAAGTAAATCTCATCCGGGCTGCAACCTATAAGGGCGGCTATGTGCTTTCTCGCTTCGTCAACAGCGGCTCGAGCTTCAATTCCCAGCGAGTATATGGTTGAGGGGTTGCCGTACCGCGAGCAAAAATACGGAAGCATGGCCTCCAGCACCCGTGGGTCGGTGGGTGTGGTGGCGGCATGGTCCATGTATATAATCTCGGTTGGATTCATTGAATCTTCCTCGAAAAGTTGACGGGGAGACCTTCTTAATCCGCTAGAAGTATACGCCTGCCGCGCGGGAGATGTCAACAAATATGTTGAACGGCGGTTTGCGGCAAGTGCGCGGCGGTCGCTTTCGGTCGGCCGCATGCCAAATGCACGGTGTGTTACATAAAAGCTTTATGTTTTGTGTTGGCTTGGACGGAGGCTTCAGCACCAGCCTTCGAAGATGATGAGCTTCCGCCGCGTCATTTCTCTGACGGCGTATGCCGGGCCTTCTTTTGTGTTGCCGCTTTCTTTGATGCCGCCGTAGGGCATGTGATCGGCCCGGAACGCGGTTCCTTCGTTTACAAGCACCCCTCCGAATTGAAGGAGGCGGACAGCTTTAAGCGCCGTGTTTATATTCGAGGTGAAGACGCTGGCCTGCAGTCCGTATTGGGTGCCGTTGGCCAGCTCTATGCCTTCTTCGAAAGAATCGAACGGAGTGACAGCAACCAACGGTCCGAAAACCTCCAGACAGCTCACCTTCATGCTGGGGTGAACGTCCGCCAGCACGGTGGGCATCAAGAGTGAACCCGAGGTGGTTCCTCCCGTCAGCACTTTGGCACCGCCTTCCTGCGCTTCGCGAATCCAGGACATAACCCTGTCGCGCTCGGCAGTGGTTATGAGGGGGCCCACGTCTGTGCTCTCGTCCAGTGGATCACCGGTTTTGAGTTTTTCAACGGCCGGAACCAGCTGGTCGAGAAACTGCGCGTAGATACTGCGGTGGACCAAAATCCTCTGCACAGAGATACAGCTCTGTCCGGCGTGCGAAAACCCGTGCCGTACGCACGCCGCCACCGCCGCGTCGATATCTGCGTCGGGGAACACCAACACTGGGGAGGAGTTGCCAAGCTCCAGCAATACTTTCTTGCGGTCGGTTTTGAACGCGATAGCCCAGCCGACTTGGCTACTACCGGTGAAAGTAATAAGGGCCACGCGCGGGTCGGATACTAATTCACTGCCAACCTCTTGGCCGGAGCCGGGGAGCACGCTGAGATAGCCTTCCGGCAGTTCGGCTTCGGTGAAAAGCCTGCCGAGCTTCAGTGCGGTAAGCGGGGTGTAAGAGGAAGGCTTCAGCACCACGGGACAGCCCGCGGCGACGGCTGGCCCAACTTTGTGGCACACCAAATTGAGCGGGAAGTTGAACGGCGTGATGGCGGCTACCACCCCTATAGGTTCGTGCACGGTGAAGGCCAGTTTGCCGGCGCCGGCGGCCGCAGCCGACATGGGGATTGTTTCTCCGGTTAGCCGCAGAGCTTCGGCGGCGGAGAAGGTAAGGGTGGATACGGCTCGCTCCACCTCCAGACGGGCTGTTTT
>JBMFPP010000498.1:0-2003 GCA_049969055.1 Armatimonadota bacterium
GCATATTGTGGGAAGAAGCGAAGAACGTGGGCCGGAAAGAGTTTGACTCCGGCGGTTTCGCACGCGTTGATGATTTCTCGGGCGTCTTCAAGAGTGCGTGCCAGTGGTTTCTCGCAGATTACATGACAACCGGCCTTTGCGGCGGCAAGAGCGCACTCTTTGTGCCAGGGCGTGGGCACGCAAATATCAACCACCTGCGGGCCCGCATCCAACAGCGCCTCCACCGAAGGGAATGAGCGCGTCTGGAGCTCCTCTGCAAAGGCTTTTGGCTCTATAGGTCCCACATCGCACACGCCGATAAGCTGTACGTCGGGCATTTGTTTGTAAGCGCCTCCATGCGTTCTGCCCATTGTACCGGCGCCGATTAGGCCAACTTTCAGCACGGCTCAACACCCCCTTCCAAGAAACTACGGCTGTTATTTAAGCCACCGGTCGATTGCCGCGGCGGTATCGCGAATCATTTGGTCAGGATAATGGCGGTAAGCACCAACCTCAGCCACTACGTAGTCGTTGTAGCCAACTTCCTCCAAAGCGGCGCGCACAGCGGGCCAGTTTACATCGCCTTCCAGCAGGTTGCAGAAGCCGTGGACGTTGCCAACGCTGGTCTTAAAGTCCTTAAGATGGATTTTGCGCAGTCTCGGGCCAAGTATGCGAATCCACTGCTCTGGGAAACCGTACGCCACGATGTTTCCAACGTCAAAGTACGCGCCCACGTATTCACTGCCGAAGGAGTCTATAAAGTCGCGCATTTCAAGGGGGCTCAGGAGGAATTTGTTCCAGACATTTTCTATGCCGATGGAGACTTTCAAACGCTCAGCTTCCGGGACCAATTTGCTAATGGCGTCTTTGGCGCGCTGGTAGGCTTGGTCGTAAGGGGTGTTGGCGTCCACCAATCCGGGGACGACGAGAATTGTATCGGCGCCGAGCCAAGCGGCGGCACGCATCTGCGCCGTGATCGACTCGATGGCGCGTGAGATAACATGCGGATCTGGGCTTGTGAGCGGCGTTTGCCACAGCATGCCGGTGCACACACTGCATACAGCCAGCCCGTGCTGGGAAACGGTTTTCAGCAGGTCTTTGACCTGCGTTTCATCCATGTATGGGGTTAAAACCCCTTCCGACGCCATGTTAAGCTCTATGGCATCGAAGCCGGCTTCTGCGGCCTGCCGGCATGCATCCGACAGGCTGAGATTTCCAGGAAAAGCCCAGTGGTTGATTGCTTTTTTCATGTTAAACCCCTCCGAATTATGAAAATTCGTTTCAATGTGCGGTGTGGGAGCTTAGAATCCCGCGAATGAAGAGCCGGAGAAACCGTCGGCCGCGGACCAAGTGGGTGCGCTCTTTGCCGATGGGTTAAGTTTTTTCTCGACCGTACATACCCAATGCCTCCAGGCGGCGTATTGTGCTTAAGGATGTGCGCCTCCGCTCCATCGCCTGCCCAACCTTTATGCTAAGCAGATCGTAAACGTCAACGCCGGGGATATTTTTCTCCACGTAGTCGAAGGCCCCGCGCTTCATGCACTCCACTGCGTCGGCCACGTTGCCGTAGGCGGTTAAAATGATCACCTCGGTGAAGATATCCTGGGCCACGGCGTCTTGGAGAACTTGGGCGCCGCTGTCTGGAGATTCCATAACCATGTCGGTTACCACAACGTCGAAAGTGGGACGCGCTTTTCTTAAAATCTCTCTTGCCTCGGCATGACTGCTTGCTGTGATCACTTCGTATCCTTCGCGCTCCAAACGCCGCCTAATAGCCTCCCTTACCTCTTCTTCGTCGTCTACAACCAGGACTTTGCTCATAAGTTAGCCAGACCCCCCTATTGGTGGCAGGAAACTTCCGAGGTTGCCGGAAGCAAAATCACAAATCTGGCGCCGGCGCCGGGTTCTCCATTTTCTACGATGACGCCGCGGTGTGCCTCCACGATGCCCTTTACTATAGATAAACCCAATCCCATACCCTTCGAGCGAGTGGTAAAAAACGGATCGAAGATCCGCTTTTTGTC
>JBMFPP010000499.1:0-1991 GCA_049969055.1 Armatimonadota bacterium
GAGTAGCTCAATAATCTCCTTTCCCGTTTTGAGGTCCAGGTTTCCTGTCGGCTCATCCGCAAGGATAATGCCTGGGTCGTTTGCGAGTGCACGCGCCACTGCAACTCTCTGTTGCTGGCCGCCCGAAAGCTCCGAGGGTTTGTGGTGAAGCCGGTCTCCAAGCCCAACTGTTTCCAAAAGCTTGATGCCGCGCTCTATACCCTCATCTGTGGGAACGCCGGCGAATATCATGGGGAGGGTAACGTTCTCCAAAGCAGTCATGACCGGGATTAGGTTGAACGTTTGGAAGATATACCCAATTTGCCGGCACCTCAGGTAGGCAAGCTCGCCTGCATCCAGCTGTGCAATATCCACTTCGTTGATGAAGACCGATCCAGATGTGGGCTTGTCGAGGCCGCCGATCATGTTGAAGAGGGTGGATTTACCGGAACCGGACGGTCCCATCAGTGATACGTACTCGCCTCTGCGGATATCCAGAGATACTCCGTCCAATGCGCGCAGTACATTATCACCCATAACGTATTCTTTTACCAGATCCTTAGTTCTTACAATATATTCGGACACAGTTCCCATATAGCTCTATCTCCTTCCAAGAGGTTTTATCATTTTGCACCACCGGAACCGGTGGTCAGTGCGAGTTATATTTCACTGCGCAAGGCGGCCGCCGGAGGTAGTTTGGCCGCCCGCTGTGCCGGAAACACGGTGGCCAACAGCGTCAGAACGGTGCCGGTTACTACAGACACAACCAGATAGATGCCGGTGGTCTTTAGCGGCACTCCCAGCGGCACGGAGATTCCGTGCCTGGCCCAATAAAGCAGAAACATCACCACATATCCGACCAACCACCCGGCAGAAGACGCTATAATGCCCAGGAACCCGGCTTCGAGGAGGAAGAGCCTGCGCACAAATGCGTCCAATGCTCCGAGGCATTTCATCGTACCTATTTCTTTGAACCGCTCTGTTACGGACATCAGCATAGAGTTGGAAATACCAACTGCACACACGATTAAGGACATAGCAACCAGCCATGCGTTGCGTGCCTGGGCCGCTTCCTTTACCTCTTGCGCTAGTTTCTCTGTGGAGGTTCTGGCTACTATCTCCTGCATTGCAGAGCCGTTGAGCACGGAAGAGAGAAATGCAATGCCGAGGAATATGCCGGCGGCCGTTATCATAGACCGCCAGAAGCGCACTCGAATGCTCTGCAGTGCTATTGCAAATGCTTTCCGCATCGGAAGCTGCAGAATGCGCTCTTTTCCTGTGAACTCTTGTCTGGCCAATTACATCACCTCGCTGGTTTGCTCGATTTTTGCCGCTTTAATGTTTTGGGCGCGGATTCGGGATTCGGCTCAGCGTTTTGTTGTTGCGGAGGAGCAGGGGCCGCTGTGGACGGTTCTCCCAGCGCCACAACCAAGCGCCTTTTTGCCAACTGCCTTAGATACTCCAGAATAGATGCCTCGGCCTCGCGCCTTTCCAGTTTGTACTTCGAGGACAAGTGCCTGCGTATCTGGTCTATGGTGTTGTTGCCGTCGCACAGCTCCCACATGTCCCCGCCGATCTCGTCCAGGATCAGCTGTTTGTAATCTGGGGCGGGGAAGAACCACTTCAGAGCTTTCAAAACGCGCCCCTTCTGAAGTGGAATGTTTAGCACAACCTCTCCCTGCTCGTTGCGCTCCCAGGTTACCACCGGGTTGCGCAAAGGACGTGCCCTCAACACCTCTTCTCGAGAGGCTGTGTGTTTTCTGCGGCCGGTTATGAAGTAAGGGAGCTTGTCTATTAGTGACACAGGATCGACTCCACCACCGATGATACCAGATTTTCCGCCCTTTCTGCGTTGTGAGACACCGCTAGTGCGGCAAAAATACGGTTCGACTCGGGGCAGTGCCATCCGTAGCCGAAAACCCGGTCCATCGGCTTGCGAAGTGCGGTGTACGCTTTCAGCCGCGCCGTCAGCCATCGGATGCCCGACATCTGCCCGCGGAAAACAACGGCCG
>JBMFPP010000500.1:0-1987 GCA_049969055.1 Armatimonadota bacterium
CCAGAACCTTGGGGGCTGTCTGATTGTAGCACATATCAAAAAAAAAAAAAAAAAAAACAAATGCCCATGTACCAAAAAGGCTGTGAGGCGGCAGGCGCGCTTGGTTTGGCTGGATTTCCATGAAGTAGCACTGCTCCCTCGCTTGCCTGACCGCCAAGATTGTACTACAATGTTCCGGAAAAGTAAAATAAAAAACTTCTTCATTCTACCCCATGGCAGTTCTTTCACTCTTAGCGGCAAATACGCTTTGGGGGCTTTCGTACGTGGCGGCCAAGGACGCACTGGAAAGCACCCCCTCTATCGTGCTGGCATTCCTCCGATTTGCTGCGGCATCTTTGATACTGTGGCCGGTGTTTTTGCTTTGGGAAAAGCACCGCGCAGTTGGACCGCGCCCCACAGCAGGCCCCGCAGCTGTCGGCGCGTGCAGTTTCTTCCTCAGCTATGTGCTCTTCTACACCGGAATGCGGCTTACAACCGCATCGGAAACCGCAATGCTTATAAATCTCGAGGCGGTTCTCACGGCTCTTTTTGCCCGCCTGTTCCTCCGCGAAAAGCTCAGTCGGCGGCAGTCGTTCGGCATAATCCTGGCGCTCTGCGGCGCACTGCTCTTAGTGAAGCCAGAAGCACCGACAAGAAGTTTTGGCGTTCAATCAGTCGATGTTGGTTTGCCAAAACTTCTTAACAAAGCGCACCAATCCACCGCGGTCAGCCGAACGGTTGGAAACGCCTTCGTAACAGCCGGAGTCGCCGCGGAATCCGCGGCAACCGTTTTCAGCCGATACCTTGGGCAGTGGTACTCGCCCCTCGAATTGGCTGCCAAGGCCGTTTCGTGGGGAGCGGTTTTTCTTCTCCTGCCAGCCCTGCTTCAGTGGAAAGGCGCCGGTTTCTCCACCCAGTGGATTACAGCCGTGCATCTGGCAGAAATTGCGTATCTCGCAGTCGGCTGTACAGTTATAGCCTACTTGGTATGGTACAGATCCATCGCCAAGCTGGGAGCAAGCGCATCGGCGGCTTCGCTGTATGTTCAACCGGTTGTGGGAGTCGCATCAGGGGTGCTGTTGCTCGGCGAACAACTGCGCACATCAGCCGTTGTCGGTGCGCTTCTCATCGGCATCGGAGTATACCTCACAGTGCGGCCTTTCAAGTGAAGGTTTTTACATCCGCCGGCGCTGAAAGCGATAAGCAGTAAACTAGCTGCTCCAACCAGAACTTGCAGAGTCGGGTTTTTCGTTCTTCGCCCGTGGGGTATTATGCCGGGACGGTGGGTGGGAAACAACTTCTGGCGCTCATTTATAACCCCAAGGCGGAACAAGCCGTGCTCAATATCCGGTATAATTCCCCCAACTGCCCCGGCTACCTGCGGCGACTCAGATCCGTATTTCCTGCAGAGCAGTGTCACAACTCCGCCGGCGGTCAGAACGTCCAGCGCGGCGGGAAGCTCACCGTGCGGAAGAGCATCGCCGACGGCGTGGCTTAAAACTCCTGCGGCGAAAGCGGCTCCGCGTTTGCGGAAAAAGCCGCCAACGGCCGCGCCCAGCAGCGCGTGAACCGTTGCCATCATTGCGCTGCTGTCCAACTACATATCATCAAAGAAGCACTAAGCGTCACGGTGCGCACTGTAGGGGTTAGGCCACCCGAAGTTTGCATTTTCATCCACAGAGCAAAGGGTTAATCGAACGTCAAAACTTCCCGTACTAAAATTATCCGCCCGGCGGGCCGGTCCTTCCGGCTTCATCGGGAAGAGGTCGAAAGCGCCACTTTGCGTATTTCATCCGGTTCCAGCTCGCCTATCACCACCACGCGCACTCCAGAAGCGCTCACGACAGCAAGCGAGATCCCGCCGAAATCGCGCACAACCCCTTCTGGAAGGCCCTTGCACCCAGACCCACACTGAAACACCGTAAAGCTTTTTACCCCGTTCCCGTACCTGACCACCGGTGCCGCCTTCCGACAGCATGGACAGATGCAGTAATAATAGCCAACAGGC
>JBMFPP010000501.1:0-1985 GCA_049969055.1 Armatimonadota bacterium
TACTCGGCTAGGTGCAGACCGAGTTTGGTGGCGATTACGCTGTTACAGCCGTGAGCGATGTTGGCAAATGGGCCGCCGTGCACGAACGCGGGCGTACCCTCAATGGTTTGAACCAAGTTCGGTTTGAGGGCGTCTTTCAACAGCACGGCCAGCGCTCCAGAGGCTTTGAGGTCGCCTGCGGTTACGGGATTGCCTTCGCAGGTGTAGGCTACAATCATGCGAGAGAGGCGTGCTTTTAGGTCCTCTATGCTTTCAGCCAGACACAAAACCGCCATTATCTCCGAGGCAACAGTGATGTCGAAGCCGGTTTCGCGAGGGACTCCGTTGGTGCGCCCGCCGAGCCCTATGACGATGTTGCGCAGGGCGCGGTCGTTCATATCCAGCACGCGGTGCCACACGATGGCGCGCGGATCTATATCCAGGGAGTTGCCGAAGTGCAGATGGTTATCGAGCATGGCGGCCAGGAGGTTGTGTGCGGCTGTTACTGCATGTATATCGCCCGTGAAGTGGAGGTTGATGTCCTCCATAGGTATGACCTGAGATCTTCCGCCGCCAGCCGCGCCGCCCTTGATGCCGAAGCACGGTCCCAAAGACGGTTCGCGAATTGCCACGCAGGCCCGCTTGCCAAGCCTGGAGAGCGCTTGACCCAAGCCTATGGTGGTTGTTGTTTTGCCCTCTCCGGCCGGTGTGGGCGTCATCGCTGTGACCAGGATGAGCTTTCCGTAGGGTGTGTTCGAGAGGCGATGGAAAACCCTCAGCGGTATCTTTGCCTTGTAAGGCCCGTAAAGCTCCAGCTCTTCTTCGGACAGCCCCAAAGAAGCGGCTATGCGGGCAATCGGCTGGATGGGAGCACTTTGAGCAATTTCACAGTCTGAAGGCATACTTACGCTGACAGCTCCGTTTAAGGGGTTTTACACGGCATACAATGTTTGCGTTATTATACCAACCTAACGCAAACACCGTCAAACTTTTGCAATTCCTGCATGCTCCGAGCATGCACCTTGGAAAGTGATCAAAAACTACTCCGAAAGCCTGCCGAAATCGCCAGAAAAAGCGTTGCATTAATCGAACAAACGTGCTATACTAGTTCTAGCGAACATGGGTTTGATCAATGCCTCGATTCTAAAGGACGGTTGGAAGTGCGTTTGAGCCGGGAAGGCTCTGCACGTTATACAGATGCACCTTGGGCAGTGCTCAGACCTGTTCGAGGCCCGATTAAGGAGAGAGAGCATGGCATCTAACGAGGTTTCAACTTTTCATTTTGCGGCCCAGGTGCGGCAAATTGAAGAACGTTTGCTTAGGTACTTGGAAGGCCTTCCGCTGGAAGAGCCTCCGAACGAGATCGACTGCACTACTTCCGAACCGCCGGTGGCTGTTCACGGTGTAGAACCGGTCCAAGCCCTACTAGCTTTAGTTTGCTAAAACAGGCGCTGGGGGTGGTGTGCAACCACCCCCGAGCCCACTTTGCCGCACCGCACGGCTTCTAAATTGCGGCCTCTCTTTTCACATCCACAATACTGCCGCGCCACCTCAGCCGCGAGTCTCCGAAGCCGTGGAACACTCTAACCCTTTGGGCCGACTCCAGCTCGCCTCCACCGAAAGCCCGCAGTGTGAATAAAACTGGCGAGTCGTATTCCAAGCCGTTCCAGCTCAACGCATGGAAGGCCGCAAACTGCGGCGACTCCACCACAAAACCGAACGGCGGAAGAAGCACCCTGCCGTAAGCCGCGGTTTCCCACTCGAACACAGAACCTCCGCCGTTGACCACAACCGACGCGCCGTTGCCGAACAGCGTACGCCGAACGGTCTTTTCTTGGTTCAGGAACTCATAGCGAACGATCTTGGTGCGGGATGTGATCTCGTTTAAAGGGCTTAGGCATTCGTGGGTGTTTTTCATGAAGCGGTCCCACATATGCATGCCTTCAGCCCAACCGTTGTGTGCCCGTGTGAAGCATGCGGGGTCGGGACCGTCCGCCGGCATAGGC
>JBMFPP010000502.1:0-1985 GCA_049969055.1 Armatimonadota bacterium
GCGGTCTGCTCGATGAGTCCAAGAAGAGGTTTGCGAGGTAATGAATTCCGAATTCGCGGCTTTTTCAGGGTTATGATCGCGAGCTTTAGTCGGCAAGGCCGCATATGTCGTCAACCAGTTGGCTTACGGCTTCAATTTTCTCAATCTGCCCAACCTGGGAAATCTCGTCTGACACACCCAAGATGAGCCTTGGAGCAAACATGTCTATAACTTTTTTGGCAAAATCCAGCACCTCTTGTGTGGGGTATTCCGGCAGGAAATGGATCGCGGGAAGCAGGTCGAGGCAGACCATTTTGTCGCCGACGGCCGCTTTTATCTCCTCCAGGGTTATATCGCCCATTGGCACCGGAGTGAGGGCTTCTACACCGTCAAGCTCAGTTTCCTGGAGGTAAGGAAGGATAAGCTTAGCGTTGCCGTCCCAGTGCGTGTGAACAAAGCGGCCAGCTTGGTGAAGCCTCTTGCTGATCTTCTGCCAGCGCGGTATCAAGTAGCGCTTGAGGATAGGCGGCGGTGTGAATTCGTTCGTTGCGTGGTCTCCAAGGTTAAAAATGCGGCAGGGAAGCTGGAGCGCCGCATCGATTAGTCGGTCGTCGCGGCGATCGCAGGCTTCCAAGTATTCTTCCACCACATCCGGGGCGTCTGCCAGCAGGTAGAACGTGTCTGTCAGCCCGCACCACCACTTGATCAGGTCCGTAAATCCGGAGCTTGAGAGGAAGATAGTTGGTTCTGCTCTGTGCGCAACTCTGTCGGCGGCCGCTTGAAACTCGGCGAGGTTAGCCCTGTACTGTTCTCTCTCGATGAGATCTATGACCACGCGCAGATCTTGAGGGGTTTTCGCGGGGTATTTGGCAATTCTTCGGTTCACCAGTTTGCCGTCGCGCCATACATCCTGGTGAACGGTGGTGATTGTGCCGCTTGGAGTGGTGACGGTCTCGATGAAGTAACTACCGCGCTGTTCCTGTGTGCGCACCACATCAGCGGGTTCTTCGTACCTTTCAATTCCTGCGGAAGCGGCGTAGCGCGGCGAGCAGCGGAGTGCGTCGTATATTCCGAAGTAATCCAGATCTTTATAGCGGTCCGGAAGGGTTCCTTCAGCTTGATGGTGGAATATCCAGGTTTCCAGTCGAGGCTGCCAAAGCACTTTATCGGCTTTGCCTTCAAAGATTGCCAGGTTTAATTCTCTGCGGGTCACTTTGATCTCCCCAAACTTTTTGTTCCGGGGATATGTTCGCCCTGCGGGTGCACCGTCCTTCGTTCGAAAGCGGTGGGGGCACTGCGACAGCTGATACGGCGAAGCTTAAGGAGTCCTCAGAGTGTTTGCCGAAGCAGTTATCGATGGTTTCACTGGCGAAAAATTCCGGGGGAGGTGGCTCTGTGTCCAAGGAATGTTGTTGCGGACGCAGGTTTTTCCGCTGTGCGGAGTCTCAGGAGATCAGCCGGCGAGAGTTTCTGCGTGAGGTTGGTGCGGCGGCCGTTGCCATAACTGCCGCCGATGAAGTGTTGGGTGCCGAAGCTCCGGCGGAGCGGCGTGATGTTGCGATGCCCAAGGCCACTGCGGGGAAGTACCCGATAACGCCGCCACGCTCTTTTACAGGGAGGAATTTGGAGGCTGTTGCGATGCCGATCGGCGGGATAGGCACCGGGACCGTATGGCTGGACGGTAGGGGCCGCCTGTCGGTTTGGCAGATATTTAACAACTACACCGAGGAGGGGCTGCCGGGAAGCTTCTTTGCCGTTAGAGCGCAGACGGAGGGTGCTGAACCGGTGATGCGCGTTCTGCAGACGGTGCCGGAGGAAGGTTTTGGCGCGTTCAAATCCCTTGTTTTCCGCGCTGGATATCCGATCGCGGATGTGGAGTTTGAAGACGAGGGCTTTCCGATTCGGGTGAAGATGGAGGCTTTCAACCCGATGATTCCGCTGGATACCAGGAATTCGGCCATTCCGTGTGCGGTGTTCAGATTCACCGTGCGGAACACATCCTCTAG
>JBMFPP010000503.1:0-1976 GCA_049969055.1 Armatimonadota bacterium
CCCGCGGCTTTATCGAAAGCTTGGTCCAGCGGCATATCTCCCGGAGGCGCGTCTGGGCAGACCAGCAGAACTGGGCATCCTATTTCATCCGCGGTTTTAGCACGCTGTTCCAATTGAGCTAAGGCTGTGTCCACATCGCCGAAGAAGCTTATTCCGCAGGGGCAAAGTGCGGCCGGAGAAACGCCGGTTCTTTCAAGCAGTTCTCTTAAATCGGCGGTGGAGTGGGTTTTGAGGTATTCGTCCAGCTTGGACGTCCATATCTCCACCTCTTGAAAGCCAACCGCGCCCGCCGATTTAATGTCCTCTTCGAGGGAATAAGGCATGGTGGTTGCGCCGTTTATACAGGTTTTCACTGAATTTTCCCTCCGTTCAGCAAGCGGTGGACTTTGTGCGCCGGAGATTCGTGGTTTTCGGCGCCAAAATATGTTTCCACAAGCCGGCGCCTGCACCTTTTGGGCCGGATATGTACCAAAATTTTAGGGCGTGGAAAGCACCTCGGGCAAATCTCCCAAAAATCACGTGAGTGGAAGCAGGCTTTTCCCAACTTCAGGAGAACCGCCCAAAGGAGCTTTGACGTTCGATTAGCCCTTGTTGGTTTGTCAAGGCTCCTTCTTAGGTGTTTGTCCAGCTTGGACGCCCATATCTCCACCTCTTGAAAGCCAACCGCGCCCGCGTTGAATACAACGCTCCTATCTGTTAAGATTATGGAAGGGCTGGGCATTGCGGCGGGTTTCCTTTGGAATCCTCTCTGCTTTTGCACAAGAAGCATTGTTTCTCGCGGCGGTAGGCAATGTTTTCCAACACAGCCCAATAAGGAGCTTTGACGTTTAATTAATCTTGGTGTGTTAAAGCTCCTTTTGCAGGAGGAGATTTAGCAGATTATGGTAGATATGGATACTCTTGTGGCGCTCTGCAAGCGCCGCGGAATAATCTTTCAAAGCAGTGAGATATACGGCGGTTTTGGGAGCTGTTACGACTACGGTCCCTTGGGCGTGGAGCTGAAGCGCAACATAAAAGAGGCTTGGTGGCGCGCCAACGTCCAGGAGCGCGACGACATGGTCGGCTTGGACTCCGCAATACTCGCCCACCCGATGGTTTGGGTTGCTTCCGGCCACCTGGAGCATTTTAACGACCCTCTTGTTGACTGCAAAGCGTGCAAGCGCCGATTCCGGGCGGACGAAATCGAGGGCGATAAGTGCCCAGAGTGCGGCGGTGAGCTAACTGAGGTCCGTAAGTTCAACACCATGTTCAAGACGTTCGTGGGGCCTGTGGAGGACGAGGCTTCTGTAACTTACCTGCGCCCCGAAACGTGCCAGGGCATCTTTGTTAACTTCCAAAACGTGTTGATGGCCTCCAGGAAGAAGCTCCCATTCGGAATTGCCCAGATAGGCAAGTCGTTCCGCAACGAGATTACTACCGGGAACTTCGTCTTCCGCACACGCGAGTTCGAGCAGATGGAGATAGAATATTTCGTGAAGCCCGGAGAAGACGAAGAGTGGTTTGAGCGGTGGATCGAGATACGCCTGAACTGGTGGAAGGAGCTTGGCATTCGCGAGGAAAACCTGCGCCTCCGCCCGCATCCCAAAGAATCCTTGGCACACTACTCTAAAGCAACCACCGATATAGAGTACCGGTTCCCGTTCGGCTGGGGCGAGCTGGAAGGCATCGCTAATCGGCAGGATTACGATCTGCGCCAGCATTCGAAGTACAGCGGCCGCGATTTAGAGTACTTCGACGAGGAAACCCAAGAGCACGTGGTGCCTTACGTGATCGAGCCTTCCACTGGGGTTGACCGCGCGGTGCTGGTTTTCCTGCTGGACGCTTACGACGAAGAGCCG
This sequence comes from Armatimonadota bacterium, assembly GCA_049969055.1. Classification (GTDB taxonomy): domain Bacteria; phylum Armatimonadota; class DTGP01; order DTGP01; family JBMFPP01; genus JBMFPP01. The sequence continues at coordinate 1,839 of JBMFPP010000503.1, forward strand.
GATAAAGACGGCATTCGTGTGGTTCTGCGGCTCCACCCGAAGATCGCACCGATTAAGGTGGCGGTTCTGCCGCTGTCTAAAAAGCCGCAGTTGTGCGAGGTCGCCCAAAGCATACGGAAAGAGCTTTCGCGCCATTGG
>JBMFPP010000504.1:0-1974 GCA_049969055.1 Armatimonadota bacterium
GAGGATCTTGCGTTGAGTTTCCATTAAAGCTTCCTCCTCGATACCTCGGGCATAAACGTTTAAATGGATTACGTGAAGTTTTTCACAATATCCGATGGCAAGTATAGCAGATTGGTCTTAACCTGTCAATAAGCAAACCCAGGAAAAAGTTAAACGAAAAACTGTTGTTTATTGGCTACAAGCGTGCCTAAGGCAGCTTTATACCGCGCTGTGCCAGCACTGCACGTATGTGCGCGTTTAGGTAGCGGGATGCTTTTTCGTGGCCTGCGACGTTTGGGTGCGAGGCGTCTGTGTAGTCGCTTGGTTCCAGCCAACCGGTGGTGTCCACATAAAACAGCGCTGGATCGAGGAGTGCGGCGCGCGATACCGCTTCGCTTACAGCTTCCGCCTTGGTTCCGTTGAAGGGTCTCATACAGAAGATGAGTGCCGCCGGGTGGATGCGCCTCACGGTCTTTATCAGATCGATGTAGTCCGCTGTGAAAGTGCTGTTATCGACATTCTTGTCGTTGGTTCCTTCGTTGATAACCACTATGTTGGCTTTGAACCAATTCGGCACCGGTACGTTGCTGTAAATCCACGGGACCGAAAGAGGCGCCTTTGGGACATTGGAGTTGGTTTGCTGTCGGCTAACCCCATGGCCGCCGAAGCCGGTAATCCATGGTTCTGCATTCAGTAGTTGTGCTGTAAGTCTGGGGAAAGCCTTGAGAACGTCGCTAAACTCTGGGCCGCCCCTACTGTTCAGGTTGGCGTAGCCCTCGGTTATGGAGTCTCCGATGAATTCCATAACGATTTGCGGGCGCGGGGGCGGCGGCAGTAGAACCGCGCCCGGATAAAGCTCCAAGCCGACGAAGTAAATAGCTCCGGTCGGTGGATCCTGCCAGCGGTTTTGGCTGGGGTCTATGGATCTAAGCACCACTTCGAGTTCATGTGGTGTGGAGGAGTCCAGCGGCTGAGGCGCCGCGTTTATCACAGGTGCAAGGGTATATTTGGTCCATTCGCCGTCCACTCTCACCCATACTGTTGGGAATGGCTCTTGGTTTGCGGATGTATCAAATCTGAGTGAGCAGGCAGGCCCTGTAAACCTCGCTCGAAATCCGATGCCCGCATTCACACCCACTGAACGCGGCGGTGAATCTACCAAATTCCACCTACCATAGTAAGCTATCCGAGGATCGTTTGGGAAAAAGAGGTTTCGGCTGTTTTGCAGTGACGAGAATGAGAAGTCGTCGAAGACAACGGTTCCGCTGGAATGCACAGAGACGCCCGGAACACCAGCTTCTGTAATTCGGTAGTTACTGCGGTCTTCGGCTTTTAGAAGCAGATAAAGGGGAGTGCCTGTGTAGCTGGTGCCGCGCAGTTCTCCCTCGATCTCCACCGGGTTGTCCCCCGTTATGCGCAAGCGAAGTTCATGCCAGCCGCTGCCGAGGGGAGCCCAACCGCTGTTGAGGGTTGTGAAACTAGATGCTCCCGTCTCCAGGCGAGCCACGGCGAAACGGCCGTTGTGGAGCAGGGCTAGGTACCCAGATACAGTGCTCGCGTTGGTTGCACGAACGAAGAGCATGGGTATTGAGCTTCCGCTTTGCTGGTACAGAAACCGCACGGCCGCCTCGCCGTCTCTTACAGCTTCGTTTGCTGGGCGTGTGAGAATGTTCTCTGTGAAGCGGCGGCCGGTGGAGGAAAGAATCAAAATACCGTTTCTCACGCGGGCCACTTCAGGGTTTCGCTCAACCCAGCCGGCTCCTACGTCGTCTGAATCTGCCCTGTTAAAAGCATCCACCAAAACAGGCGCCGATGTGAGGAGGGAGGACTTGGGAATCGAGGAGCCCTCTTCTGCCAGGTTTCGTATCCCGAAGTTGTCGTACATTACAGATCCGGTACCGGAGGCGGACAATCCCGTCGTTCCGGCAATCCAAATTCTAAACGGGGAGCTGTCTTTAGCCTTTGTCTGCGCAATTTTGATTGCCCGTCCTTCAG
>JBMFPP010000505.1:0-1956 GCA_049969055.1 Armatimonadota bacterium
CACACACTCCTGCCCAAAGGAGACTCGCTCTGCGTCCGTGTGCACTTGGCCTTGAACTTCTCCGGAAGCAGGCTTGCGGCAGCTTCAGGTTGAACCTCTTCATCGCCGTTCCAGTTGAGCAAAACTGCGTGGATATCCGCGCCGGCGCCCTGAAAAGAGCTTGCTTCCGAGAGATTAAACTGCTGGAAATCAGCGAATTCCAGAGACTCCGCGAAAGACCCGGCGGCATCCGCGCAGTTGGTAAGCACAGCCAACTTCCAAATCCGATGCACCTCCTCGAGGGGCGGATTGACCGGCGGAAGTCGTTCGGCAGGGATGGAGTATAGCTTGTCTAAAGCTTTGTTCAGGTACTCAAAGTTGGGGGCGCTGGCATAGACCTGATACTCCCTCCTGCCGCTTGCCTGCGCACGGATGTGAACGTGTGGGTATGGAGGAGCCTTCTCTAACCCGGGGAAGATCTCACCAAGAAGCCGATCGAGGCTGTCACGCTCTGCGCTGGTAAGGCGGCTGGTATCTACAGCTATTACCAACTCGTTCTCTTTGCGCCAGTTAAAAGGCAGTAGGTCCTTCTTGTTCCTTCCGAACTTCCCAAACTCCGAGGACAGGGGGATGTACTTGAGCTTCTTGCTCATCACCGGTTCCCGCAGTGTTCCCCTACACACCGCAGGCATAGCCTGGTCCTCGGGCACATTGCTGATCACCCAGCAGGGCTCGTGCTTCCGGCCGACAACCAAGTCCCGCATCATGTTTTCTGCCGGCCGGAGGCCCTGAGACAGAGCAGGGGCAAAGCTCGTCAAGAGCACAAAGGCAAAGAGCGAACACCGCATTGGGATCACCTCCCTACTGGCTCTTCAGAGTTGCGCCGCAAGGGCGCGCCGAAGCCGCAATCTCTCCCTTCCCTCCTCAAACCAACACAAGCGGCGCGCTAGCCTTTATAGATTCCCGTCCTATTGAGTTGACAGCTTATGCTTCGGCAGGCGATGTCCGTAACCCTTATCCGCGGTTGGCCCAGATCCTCGAGAACCGATGCCAGATCGGCCGCGTTCGTCTTCGCAGACACTTCCAACACGGCTGTGCCGCCGGCGCGCAGGTCCACGCTCGCCACCCGAGCTGTTGCACGCGGCAGTTTCCGCAGCAAAGCGTTCTTTATCTTGTTGACCTCCGAGATGTTGCGCACTCTCCAGATCTTAATGCGATGTATGGGTTTGCCAAAGCCGTTCAGCATGCTTGCTACGATCTTTGGCATTGCTTCACGCGTTGCTTTTTGGAGGGCGTTCTTGGCCGCGATCTCCACCGTTTCCGTTCTGAGGCTGTAGGTTGCAGCCTGAGCACCCAGCACGCGTCCTGTTGCTACTTCAACACACTTTACCTCCGTGCGCACTTCCACCCCACCCGCGGCCGTTTCCGCCGCTAAACCTTCCCCAGCCAGTATGCAGTCTGCCTTCAGCTCGCTTTCCACCCATTCTCTGTGCACCGCCTCACCCTCAAGAGCCTGAAGAATGTTTTCGCGGGCCAGGGACTCGCTGGCTGTGGGAAGATCAACAACCTGAAACCCGTATTCCGTTAGCTGTTTGGTGACCTCGGTTTCCACCGCCGGATCCGGAACGCGGGGTCGGCGGATTAGGGTTTCAGATGCGCATACGGCCACACGGGGGCTTATTTCGCCGAAGATTACGCTTACCAAGTCGCGGATGAGCTGGAGGTGGTTTATCTCCACCAGATACGTTTTTGGCCTGGCGCGCACCTGAACAACGTATCTGCTCCTTTGGGGGAGGATCTTTTCCGCGATCTCTGAAGCCCACTGCTGGTACACATCAGCGTGAAGCAGCAAAGGGGAAATCAGATGGCTGAGGCAGTCAAGCTCTGCCTGAGAGGGAGGACCAACGTCCGTGGAAAGCGTTATGGTCCTGCCGGTCCATGACACAACGCTGACGCTCCACGCTGGGAGTGACACCC
>JBMFPP010000506.1:0-1955 GCA_049969055.1 Armatimonadota bacterium
TACGCACACACTCCAGACGGGCTGGAGAAGCTCTTGCGAGCGGCGTCGAGGATGTGCAAAGGGAGGCTGTTGGTTGTGTTCGGTTGTGGTGGAGACCGAGACCCCGGTAAGCGGCCGCTTATGGGGGGGATCGCCGCTCGAATGAGCGATCTGGTGGTGGTCACCTCGGACAACCCTCGTTCCGAAGACCCAGAGCTTATAATCGATGCCGTTATCGCTGGGGTTCCGGAAGAACTGCGCGATAGAGTGATTAGGGATTCCGACAGGCGCTCGGCTATCTTCAGGGCGGTTCAGCTGGCGCGTCCCGGCGATGTAGTGGTGATAGCTGGGAAGGGACACGAAGACTATCAGATATTGGGTAACACAAGGATCCACTTCGACGACCGAGAAGTGGCTGCCGAGGCTTTGGATGCTGTGCTTTACGCTGGGTGAGCTGGCTAATTGGTGCCGCGCCGAGTTGGCGAACGTGGATACTGGAGCGCATGTAAAGTGCGTAAGCACCGACACACGGTCTATGCGCTCGGGCTGTGTGTTCTTCGCGCTGAAGGGAGAGCGGCACGACGGGCACGATTTTGTGCTGGAGGCGTTCGACCGCGGGGCGATTGCTGTGGTTGTTCGGAAAGACTGGCTTTTGAGAAACCCAGGGACTCCGGCATTGGTGGTTGAGGATACGCTGAAAGCGTTGGGAGATGCGGCCGCGGGTTACCGCCTCCTCTTCGGCGGTCCTGTGGTGTGCATAACCGGCAGTAGCGGCAAGACAACCACCAAGGAGATGACGGAGCTGGCTGTGAGTTCTTTGGGACCGGTTGCGAAGAGCGAAGCGAATTACAACAACGAAGTTGGGGTGCCGCTCTCGATATTCAAGATCGGGAGGGAACACAAGGCGGCCGTTCTGGAGCTGGCAATGCGCGGCCGCGGCCAGATACGGTATCTTGCGAAGATTGCCCGCCCCGATGTTGGGGTGATTGTGAGCATAGGAGACGCACACCTGGGCCTTTTGGGATCTCGCCTGGCGATTGCCGAGGCCAAGGCGGAGCTTTTGGATGAGCTGCCCGAGTTCGGAACAGCCGTTCTGCCCAGAGACAGCGAGTGGTACTCTCTGCTAACCCAGCGCTGTGCATGCCGACGGCTTTCTTTTGGTTTTCATCCAGAAGCCGATTTTCGAGTGGCTGGCTACGAAGCTGGTGAAAGCTGGAGCCGTTTCTCCATTTGCTTTAGAGGAGATGAAGCGGAAGTGGAGTTGGCGGCGCCCGGGGAGCATTTGGCGGTGGATGCCGCCGCAGCGGTTGCCGCGGCTGTTGCGCTGGGGGTGCCGTTGCGCACGGCGGCGGACGCGCTTTCGGGATTCCAGCCGCTGGATATGCGCGGCGCGCGGTTGGCGGCAAACGGTTTCACGGTTATCAACGACGCATACAACGCGAATCCGGATTCTGTTGCCGCCGCGCTGAAGTCGCTTGCCTACTGTGGTGGTAGGAAGGTGGCACTTCTGGGCGATATGCTGGAGCTTGGGGATGCCTCCGTTGAGCTTCACAGGAAAGTTGGGGCTTTGGCCGCCAAGATTGGCATTGACCTGCTGGTGACCGTTGGGAATCTTGGTGCCGAAATCGGGAGGGGCGCGCTGGATGCCGGGATGCCGCCCGGGTCGGTGCTTCAATTCACTGCGCCTCTGGACGCCGCCAAGGCTCTTCGGGAGCTTCTAAGGCCCGGCGACGTGGTGCTGGTAAAAGCGTCCCGCGGGGCCAGGTTGGAGCAGGCGGTTGAGGTTCTTGTTGCCGGAAACGCGGAGGAGCAACATTGTCTCAGGTGACTTTGGCACAGCTGGGAATATCTGCGGTTTTGGCCGCGGCTGTGGTGTTGATTGCCGCGTGGCCTTTGGGGGGACTGCGGCGGCTCCGCCGGCTAAGCGGTGAAATCATCAATCCGGATCTGCCGGAGCGGTACAGGTCCAAGGCCGG
>JBMFPP010000507.1:0-1948 GCA_049969055.1 Armatimonadota bacterium
TTGGGCTTGTAAACACGGGGTCGAGACGCATGCTTTCGGGAGACGTGCCGCTGAAGGATGTTTTTCACGTGCTTATTGAGCAGGTCCGGTGGGCTTTGGAATCAACAGCCGCATCTCTCCGCGGAAGCGCCAGAGACGCGGCACTGCGGCAGGCAGAGCGCTTGCAAAGCTGGATTGAGGAGTTCTTCTCGGCCAAACCGTCTGCCAAGCTGGTGGAGCTTTACTTGGAGCTTGGTCCACGCCTCTGCGAGTTCCTCTTGGGAAGATATCCGGAGAGAGTGCGGACAGTTTTGTCTTCTCAGCTTCTCAAGTTCAATACGGATACGGTGCACAGGCCGCTTTTCAGAGTGCTCGATCTCTTCCTGAAGCCGCGAACAGAAGAAGCGCTTAAATCTGCATACAACCAGGCCGTTGCAGATTCAGAAATATACACGTTGGACAAGTTCGGCGAAGGCGCCATACCTTTCGATCTGGTTGTTCCCGGGCACGGTCGCGGCACTATATGCATCACCGGGAATCGCATTACAGTTCAGTCGGATGAGCCAATCCACATCAGATCAGAAGAACCGGTGCAGAGCGCCGCTCAGCTTGCCGCCGCGGTGGAGGGCGCCTTGGGCAAAGACGTGTCTCTAATTGGGAAGGCGGTAACGCTTTTGTGCATGTTGGGCGCGGAATTCGTTGTGGTGCTCAACGAGACTGCTTCGCAGTACGTGTGGCGAACCGAGCGCATGACAGCACTGCTTCGAGATCAAGGAATTCAACTGCCGCTTTTCCCCATACTGCGCCTGGTTTACCCGACTTGGGATACTATCCGAGAGATAGAGGTAGAGATCTGTCTTCCGGAGCACCTAGCCCAGGCATTCGGCAAAGAAACCGTGTCAAGCACTGAGTTCGCTGGTAGATGGCGGCAGGTGTGCGCCGAGCAGGAAAGCATTCTGGAGAAAATGAAGCGCCTTTCCGGTCCTGTTGAGCTTTTGTCTTTTTTAGCAGAACGAGACCCCGGCACCTGGAGCCCTCTGCTTGAGGAATATCTTGTCCAAAAGAATGTGCTTCTTTCAGCCTGCGAGCAGATAGATCGACTGAAGAGGCAGACTCAGGATCTGTACTCCAGACTGCGAGAGCTTAAGCGGCAGTGTGAGCTCATTGCGAGGGAGAAAGGGAATGATTACAGGGCGTGCGTAGCACCGCTTAAAGAACGGTTGTGGCACATTACATACGCAAACCCTGGTTCCGATGAAGAAGCCGCACAGCTAATGCACAGAATAGCGCAGGAGGAGGAGCGCCGGAAGATCTTCGACATGCAGTGGGATCGAATCCGCTCCATGATCGTAAAGTTGAGAGCGGAGATCTCCAAAGTGCGAGCCGAAAGACGCGCTGTTGAGACCAGCAGTGAAGTTGTGAGAGCGCGCAGGCGCCTGCAGGAGATAGCTCTTCGAGCTCAGGAGGTGAAGCTGTGGCTGGTTAGGAATGCTTACCTCACTTCGAAAGGCCTTTACCAAACTTGTTACAGGCCTTCGTCCTGGTGGATACCGCTTCTCAGCCCCGATGGGCGCTGGTTTGAGGCCATAGCGAGGGAAACAAAAGCTTACCTGGAACCGCTGAGCACGAGCGTTGAGCTGTGCCGATGCGGTTGTAATTCGCAGGCCAAAGTACGTCGGAATAAGGAGTGTTAGTACATATGCCAACCGATATGACGCGTAAAGAGCGCGTACTTGCCGCCGTTTCTGGCGGTCCTGTCGATCGCGCGCCGTTCAGTTTATGGTACCACTTCGGGCTAGAGGACCCTTCCGGAAGCTCGCTGGCATCCGCCGAGCTGAATTTCTTCCGGAGGTTTCAGCCCGACTTTCTGAAGGTGATGCACGATATTCCATACCAACTGCCGTCTGGAGTTGCTGTGCTGGAGTCTCCTTCGGATTGGGCCAAATTGTCGGTTCTTAACCCATATAAG
>JBMFPP010000508.1:0-1945 GCA_049969055.1 Armatimonadota bacterium
CCACTCGAGAAAATCGATGATTATCGGTGGCGTGTTCCGCGCACGTACAAGAGCGGAATGCTCACTGACGGCGTGATATACGCCACAGAAGAGATGATGGAGCATATCCGCGCCGACCAGGCTCCCGAACAGGTTGCTAATGTTGCGTGTTTGCCCGGCATAGTTGGCGTTTCGATGGCAATGCCGGACATCCACTGGGGCTATGGCTTTCCAATCGGCGGCGTTGCCGCGATGGACGTTAAGAGCGGGGTGGTCTCTCCAGGTGGAGTTGGGTACGACATAAACTGCGGGGTGCGCATGCTTCGTACAGACTTGACTTTGAATGAAGTGAAACCCCGCATCCAGGATTTGGTTAATCAGCTTTTCAAGGATGTTCCGTCTGGGGTAGGTTCGGAGGGCCGCATCCGCATATCCGAAGCCGAGCTTGCCAAAGTGGCCCAAAAAGGCGCCGAGTGGGCTGTGGAGAACGGATACGGCTGGCCGGAAGACCTGGAGGTTACCGAACAGGGTGGAAAGCTGGAGGGAGCGGATCCATCCACTATCAGCGATAAGGCGATGAAGCGCGGCCGCCCACAGCTCGGAACCCTCGGTGCGGGAAATCACTTCCTTGAGATACAGGTTGTTGACGAGATCTACGACCCGGACACGGCGCGGGTTCTGGGGATAGAGCAGGTGGGTCAGATCACCGTGATGATTCACACTGGTTCCCGCGGCTTCGGTTACCAGATATGTGACGACTACCTGGTTGTTATGCAATCCGCGGTTCAAAAGTACGGATTGTCTCTGCCGGACCGCCAGCTTGCCTGCGCTCCGCTGGAATCTCCTGAGGGCAAGAGGTACCTGGCAGCAATGGCCTGCGCCGCCAACTACGCTTGGGCCAACCGTCAGGCCATTGCCCACTGGACGCGCGAAGCGTTTGAGCACGTTTTCGGCACCAGTGCGCGCAAGCTCGGCATGCGCCAGATATACGATGTGGCTCACAACATCGCCAAGATCGAAGAGCACGAGGTGAACGGCGAAAAGCGCCTGGTCTGCGTCCACCGCAAGGGTGCAACGCGCGCCTTCCCGCCCGGTAGCCCGCACATCCCGGAGCAGTACAGAAAGATAGGACAGCCTGTGCTCGTTCCCGGCGATATGGGCCGCTATTCGTACCTGCTTGTCGGCACCGAGTTGGCGATGAAGGAAACATTCGGGTCAACCTGCCACGGAGCCGGGCGCGTGCTCAGCCGGCACCAGGCAATTAAGCGCACCAGAGGCATGAACATCACCAAAGAGCTGGCCGATCAGGGGATTACGGTGAAGGCCGCTAGCCGGGAGACGCTGGCCGAGGAGGCGCCGGTTGCATACAAAGACGTCCAGGATGTGATAGAAGCCGTCGACGGGGCCGGCATATCCAGGAAGGTGGCCCGCATGCGCCCAATAGGCGTGGTGAAGGGTTGAAGGAAACGCGCGAATTCGATAACGAAGGGACAGCCGTTAACCAAACCAACGGCTGTCCTTCGCACACTTTGCTGGCGGTAATCCGGCGTGCAGTGGGGCATCTGCTGGAGGACGTATCCTATCTCTTCGGCAGGCTTTTCGGGCTGGCGCTTGTGGCCCTCTTTGCGGAGATGGGATATGCCATCATGCAGATGGCCGCTCTGCCGCTTTACCTCCGTTCTACTTTCCGCATGCCCGATGGGCGCCCTTTGGATGCTTGGATTATCGGCGTTGTGGTGTCCACTTTCCTCGTGGCTGAAACCTTTCTTAAGGTTCCGTTCGGGATCCTAAGCGACCGCTACGGCAGAAAACCCTTCATAGTGCTTGGAACGCTGATTTCGGGTTTAACGCCGCTGGGGATGCGGGTTGCGAACTCTCCCTACTGGTTCCTTCCGCTTCGCGCAGTGGACGGCATCGGAGCGGCGGCTTTGTGGCCCACGGTTTTTGCGTCGGTGGCCGCACTCAC
>JBMFPP010000509.1:0-1933 GCA_049969055.1 Armatimonadota bacterium
ATAAAGGCTTCCCGTGCTGGCTGTGTTTTCGCCGTGCAGTCCGCGCACGGCAACGTCGAGCCGCTGTGCGGCGTCGAGCACAGCCGGAAGGCGCCCCAGCATTTTGAGCGCTGGGAGGTGGACCATCACCGAGACGCGCATGCCGGTGCCCAGGTTTGCCACATGCGAAGTTAGGTAGCCAAAGTCCGGATCGAAGGCGTAAGGAAGAGCTTGGGATATAAAGTCGTCAAGCGTGTTGGCCGAGGACCATGCCTCACGTGTTTGGCAGCCGGGTTCCATAGCCTGGATTCGGAAGTGGTCTTCTTCGTTGATCATCACGCTTAGGCGCCCGTCTTCGGAGTAGGCAACCGCCGCAGTGGAGCGGTGCTCCGTGAGTTTTGGGCTTACCACGTGGGCTTCGATCATAGCGCGCCGCTGGAGGGCAGAAAGCGAGCGGAGCTCGGCAAACGCCAGGGGGATGCAGTCAAAGAGGTGCCTGGTTTTGTCAAGAATCAGGTTCAGGTCCTGCGGCGATGCTTTGCCGGGGAAAGGGATTCCGGCAACGTTGCGCGCCAACCTAACGCGAGTGGTGAAAACCACGTCGCTTTCCGGTCCTTCTTCGTATAAGCTCCACTGCATTTGCAAAGGCCGACAGCGGTCAACCTCTGTGGGGAACTTTCCCCACGTGCCTGCTGTGTCCGATGGCTCGGAGCAGTAGTTCTTCGACCTCACCGCGGAAGGCCGTGTAGCAGTTCTGGCAGCCGGCGCGGCCGCGGCGAACCAAGTCTTCGATATCTTGTCGGCATTTTGGGCATACGAAAGGATCGGTTTTGGTTTCGCCGTCCAGACCCTCCAGAACGGAGGTTAGGGAAAACCCCAAGTTCGGCGCGAGTTCGGAGAGCTCTTTGCGGCGGGCGCATTCGGAGCACAAGTGAAGTTCAACAGCCTCTGCACCCCGGCGCCTGCGGCTGAAGCGCCAGCAGGCTTGTCTTACTCCGCAGGCTTCGCACCAAACTGCTACCACACAGGCACGCCCTCCTCACGGGTAAGCTGATGGAAGCACTCCAAAAGGTGTTTGGTAATTGGACCGGGCTTTCCTGTTCCGATGGTTCTGCCGTCCAGCTTGACCATTGGAATCATTTCTGCGGCGGTGCCGGTTAAGAAGGCTTCGTCTGCATTGTAAACGTCGTAGAGGGTCATCATTCGCTCTTCAACTTTGTAGCCTTCTTTCTTAGCAAGCTCTATAACGGTGTTGCGTGTTATGCCTTCCAAGATTCCAACGGATGCGGGTGGGGTGTATATGGCGCCGTCGGACACGATGAACAGGTTGTCGCCGGTAGCTTCTGCAACGTATCCGTCCACGGTAAGCATCAAACCTTCACCGGCACCGTATTGGTTGGCAAGGAATTTGGCCATTATGTTGTTGATATATTTCCCCAGCGACTTCACGCGGGGATCTATGGCTTGAGCAGGCGGCACCCTTACGGATACGGTTATCACCTCCAAGCCGTTTTCGTACATGGACTCAGGGTAAAGGGAGAGCTTATCCGTAATGATGATTATGGTGGGTGGGCCAACAACGTTGCGCGGATCCAGCCCCAAGCCGGTTCCGCGGCTGACGGTGATGCGTATGTAGGCGTCGCGCAGGTCGTTGGCGCGGAGGGTTTGGATAACCGCATCCCGCATCTCAGCCTGTGAGATGGGCAGTTCAATCAGGAAGGTGTGTGCCGAGCGGTAAAGTCGCTGAATGTGTTCGTCGAGTTTGAAAATGCGGCCGTTGTATGCCCTTATTCCTTCGAAAACACCGTCTCCGTAAAGCAGACCATGATCGAAAACAGATATTTTTGCCTCTTCTTTAGGAACCAGTTGACCGTTGATGTAGACTTTCAACCGATTGCCACTCCTCCCCAGGTGTCTGCTTCAAGTATAACTAAAGGCATGGGTAAGGTCAACG
>JBMFPP010000510.1:0-1924 GCA_049969055.1 Armatimonadota bacterium
GGTTCATCCGTACCGCCAAGAGGCCCCGGAAACCGCCGGCGCAGACTACCCCCGCCTGCGCGAGCTGATCGCGAAATACGCTCCTGCGGGGAAGAAAATCCCCATCGTGTCCGGTGAATGGGGTTACTCTCTCCGCTACCGCCATGCTGGTCAATTTGTTTCGCCGGAGCTTCAGGCGCAGTTCTTGGTGCGGCAGTGGCTCTTCAACATGGCCGAAGGAGTGCCCCTCAGCATCTGGTACGACTGGCACGACGACGGCCCAGACCCAAATGAAGTCGAACATAACTTCGGAACGGTTACATACGACTACAAGCCGAAGCCGGCCTACATCGCGGCTCAAACGTTAACACGCGTACTGGAGGGATATACGTTGAGAAAGCGGTTGGAAACAACTTCTCCGTCGGACTACGTTTTGGTGTTCGTCAAAGGTTCAGATGTTAAGCTGGCCGCTTGGACAACCGGAGAGAGGCACTCGATCCAAATTCCTGCCCCTGCAGACTCGGCCGTTGCTGTCTCCATGCTGGGAAACCGCTCTACCGTCCGCGCGCAGGGTAGCGGACGAAGCAGAACTTACACCGTCGAGCTCAGCGGAAGCCCAATTTACATAGAGCTTCCGGGAGCGGCGCGGCGAAAGCCCTGGACTAAGTAATGGATTAGGAGGCCGGCAGTGACCACTGTACACGATATTTTGCAGTGTGTGAGCAAATACTTATCCACAGCGCCGCCGCTGCTGTCCGGCCCGCACCTTCACATCGGTAGTCCGGACCGCCAAGTGAGCCGCGTTTTTCTCACTCCGGAGGTAGCATCCACGCCTTCTGACGGTCCGGACCTTGTTCTGTGCTGTCGTCCTGTGCTTCCGGAAACACTGGGCGCGCTGGATGAATCACAGCCAGAAGCGGCACTTGCATGCGCGCTTATCAGGCAGGGTGTCGCGGTTGCCCTCCTTGGAAGCCGGTTCGAAGCGGCCAAAGGCGGCGCTTCGGACTGCTTGGCATCCGCGGTTGGACTGCAAAACTCGGCTCCTCTCCTGCCGATGGGCTGTGAGGCTCTGTACAAGCTGGCTGTCTTCACGCCTCCGGAAGCCGTGCAGGCCGTTATCAACGCATTGGCTTCAGCAGGGGCCGGCATTATCGGAAACTACAGCCACTGCACGTTCCGCTCGCCGGGCACCGGCACTTTTCTGCCATTGGATGGGGCCTCACCGTACATAGGCGAGGTGGGCCAGCTTGAGCAAGTCGAAGAGTTTCGGTTGGAAGCGTTGGTGCCGGCACACGCTCTAGAAGATGCCGTGAGTGCCATGCTTGCCGTCCACCCCTACGAAGAAGCGGCTTACGATATATACCCCCTGGAAAACCGCGGCCAGCCGCTGGGAAGCGGCCGAATTGGCGATCTACCAGAAGAAGAGGCTCTGCACAATCTTGCATCCCGGTTGAACGCCAGAATCCTCCACGGTGGGGAGGCTGAAACCGTGCGCCGCGCCGCGGTTGTTGCAGGAGAAGCCGAAAGGGAGCACATCGCCTCGGCGGTGCGCAGTGCCGACTGCATAATAGTGGGAGGGATAACGCGGTCAGCCCTTTTCTGCGCGGCCGCAGCTAACCTGCCGGTGCTGGAGCTGGGATATTCCGAAAGTATTCGTCCCGGACTGCGCGCAGTTGCGCAGATCCTGCACCGCCTGCCGAATGTAGAGGCCTCCGTATCCCTGCTCTGAGAAAAATCCGTCCATCTGAACGTCTAAAGGGGTGAAGATGGGGACGGCGAAGGCAGAGCCGCAAACTGCAGATGCCAGGGCGGCACCCTCCTTGGATTCCGAGCTTATAAACCGTGCGTTGGCAGGCGATGAAGCGGCGCTGAGGTGCTTGTTCGAAAGGCACCAGCAGTACGTTTACGCCCTGTGCCTTGGTATGCTGGGCCGCCGCGAGGATGC
>JBMFPP010000511.1:0-1924 GCA_049969055.1 Armatimonadota bacterium
AAGCCTGTGAACTCATACAGAAGATGCGGGAGGTAAACCACCCCTTCATCCTTGGCAGTGAATGCGACGTTCTAAGCGTTCCAGGCGCTCATGATACCATCAAGCGGAAAGTGCAGGCTTTCGTGGAATGTAAATGCTGTTGAAAAAACTGGAGGAGGATCACACAGTGGCAGTGTTTCGTACAATGGCGTACCCCTCCGCCGATGAAATGGTCTTCGGCCGCGCACTGAAACCGATCAGCTGCGGTTTTGACCTAAACATCGGCAGCGGTTTTGTAATCCCGGAACTGAAATACGCACCACGCCCGGGAACCGAGTCCAGCCTCTCAAGCATTTTGGAGGAATACCGAAGAATCACCACAGACGCCCTCAAGCGGGCCGTTGCCATAGGCATACCCATGCTTGTGTTGGAACTGGAGCACGTTTATCAGCTTTCCCACAACCCGGAGTGGGGAGCCGCCGTCGCCCGCATGACAGCCGAAATGCTGGAGGAATACCATTCCAAATACGGGCTTAAAAGTGCGCTTCGAGCAACCATAGCCGATTTTCGCCGCCCTGCCAACGGACTCCGAGACGGCGAAGATCTAAAGGTTGTACTCCAAGCCTTCGACCGCAGTGCCGCGGAAGGCGCCCACATCCTCTCGATCGAATCCACCGGCGGCAAAGAGGTTTTCAACCACTGCCTTACGCGTCAGGACTTGAAAGGCATCCTTTTCGCTGTCGGCGTCCTTGGAAGCCTGGATATGCAGTTCCTTTGGGGTGAAATCGTAGAGATCGCAGAGCGCAGAGGCGTTATTCCCGGCGGCGATACCGACTGCGCACACGCCAACTCCGCAATGTTTATGGCCGCTGGTCTGTTGGATACCGAAATGCCCCATGTGTTTGCCGCCCTGATCCGCGCCGTAGGAGCGGCCCGCTCATTGGTTGCTTTCGAGCAGGGGGCAAAAGGCCCCGACAAAGACTGCGGATACGAAGGCCCCGTCATAAAAGCTATAACCGGTGCTCCCATCTCAATGGAAGGCAAATCCTGCGCATGCGCCCACAGCAGTATGTGCGGTAATATTCCGGCCGCCGTATGCGACTTGTGGAGCAACGAGGCCGTCCAGTACGGTGAGATGTTCGGCGGTACCACCCCGCAGGTTTTCGTGGAGATACTAGGTTACGATGCAGCGCAAATGAACGCCGCGCTCCAAATGGGCGTGGAAACCGTACTGCGCGATGTATTCGTGGCATCAGACAAGTACCGAGACCCCCAGGCCTTCGTGCTGGCGCCGGATGTGGCATACGAAATCGGAAAAGCTATAATATCACACGAAAACTATTACCTGCGCGCTAAAGCCGCCGCGTTAAAAGCCGCCGAATTGATTGAGCAGGCCAACTCTTCCGGCTCTCTGGCACTCACACGGTTCGAGCGGCGCGTCCTGGACGAGTGTATGGATTGCTTGAACTCCTTACCAGACGATCCAGACCGCTTCACAGCAGAATGCCTCAGAGAGTATGCTTGTGTGGAAGACTTTCACCCCCATAACTACGGACTTGCCGGAGGTGTCTCATGAACCCCAGAAAGCGCTTCTTATCCGCAGTGATGGGCGGCAGAGTAGACCGACCCTCTGCCGTCTGCGTAAACCAAACCGCCACGTATGATCAGATGAACCAGCTCGGAGCTTGGTGGCCCGAAGCCCATTACAAAGCCGCGTCTATGGCGCGGTTAGCGGCCGGTGCCTTCAACATCTTGGGGTTTGATGCCGTCCGCGTGCCGTTCTGCCAAACCGTGGAGGCCGAGGCATTGGGAGTCCCCATCCGCGACGGGGGGCGCGAATCACTTCCGGCGTCTTCGGCGCACCCCTTCGCCCCGGGAGAGCGCATCCCCGTGCCAAACGATATCCTTCAGCGCGGCCGCATCCCAGTGGTCCTCGACGCCATAC
>JBMFPP010000512.1:0-1921 GCA_049969055.1 Armatimonadota bacterium
GTGCTACGGGGTCTTAATTCACAGCGGGGCTGAGGCACCCTCAACAAGCCACACATCCTCGCACGCACAGAATCGAGAACTGTTGCCTCCCGAGCAGTTTGCTCTGCAAGCGGCGGTTTATGGAATTAAAACAACCCTGATTTCTCGAACCGAGGCCACTGTCTAATTCGACGGGATGGAAGCCATGAGTCGGCACGAAAGTTTTAGAGACAAGACCCTGAAAGAACGCATCCTAATCCTTTTGCCCTTGTACACTGCGGCGTTCGTTGTGCTTTTGTGCGGCGTGTCGGCAGTTAATTCGACGATAGACGACTCTGGACTGACATCAACCACGGTGATTCTATCACTTGCTGGGGTGGCTTCCAGTTTCGCAATGAGAGTGATTGGAGTTAGCCCGGGCCTTCCAGCTTGGGTTATGTCCGGCCTCCTTATAGTTTTCATCGTAAGGCACAACAGCGTTGCCGATTTGATCTTTTCACTGCTGCAGGCAAGCCGTGCCGATCCCACCAGTAGTGCGTCTGTTGGGATTATTCTCCAGTGGGCCTCTCTGGCGTTCAGCTTTACCATGGTTTCCAACCAAAGCGTGTTGTTCTTGATAGTGCCGTGCATTGCTATGCTTGGTTTGATGAGCAGTGAAAACCTGAACCCAGAGATGGTTACCTATTTTTTGAACTTTGTACTGGCATCCGTTTTCTTGATGGGGTACGAGCTCCACCTGGAGAGGAGCAAGAAGCTCAGCGGTGAAGAAGTCGGGCCCGTAGTGCGCAGTCTGCTTCTGGTATCTCTTGTGGTCGTAACTGGTGCGGGGATTCTTGGCGGAATCTTCTCGGCGGCGCTCGGCATCGCCGGAAGGGGCATTATTACAGCGGCTACGGATAGGCTCTCCGAAACAAGTGTTTCGCTGATGTTTCCGATAACCGCCAGCAGTACTGACGTGCTAAGCCTAAGCGGCCTTCCGCCGAGCACCTCGGGCAAAGTTGTTATGAAGGTAAAAGCGCAGCGCCCTTCTTATTGGAAGGAGCGAACTTTTACCCACTACACCGGTTCCGAGTGGCACGCGGGCATGAGGTTCTACGAGACCCTGGACGGTCAGCAGTTGGGAGGGCAAAAGGTTTACAGCTTTCGGTTGGATCAACTTATGGAGGAGATCCCTAAAAAGCGTGTGCGCCTGAAGCAAACCTTCCATTTGGAAGAAGAGCTGTCCGGGCCGCTTCGTGCAGCTTCATTTCCGGTGGAGATAACGGGGCGGTTTGGAGAGATAGCGGTTAATCCCCTCACGATGGATGTGAACGTTGTTACGTCCGGCTCTGTAACGAATTACTCCGTGGTGTCGCTTGTCCCTGCGGCAACGCCGGATGACCTGCGGAAAGCCTACGGTGAATTGGATGGAGAGCGGTCCGAAGAGACCTTTCCCTTCATGTCCGGGCGAATGCCGCTGGTGCCGGCTAGGGTGATTGAGCTGACGCGGCAGATAGTGGCCGGGAAGCCGACTCAGTACGATCGTGCTGTGGCGATACAAAACTATTTGCGGACCAACTGCCGGTACACCCTTAACCCCCCAACACTTCCCCCCGAAACAGACGCAACAGACTTCTTCTTATTTAGGTCCAAAGCCGGTTACTGCCAGCAGTTTGCCAGCGCAATGGCCGTTATGTGCTTGCTTTCCGGAATTCCGGCGAGAGTTGCGGTTGGTTATACCCCGGGCACTTGGGACAGCACAGAGAGATGCTTTGTGGTTCGGGACCGAGATGCGCACGCTTGGGTGGAAATATTCTTCCCCGGCTACGGTTGGATACCGTTCGATCCAACCGCCGGCGTGCGGGTTGAAGGCCAGGGGATTTTCTCGCTTCGACGCCTTTATTCCGAGCTGATGTCTTTGGTGAAATCCAGACGGTTGATGCCGAACCTCATGCTCGCCATG
>JBMFPP010000513.1:0-1879 GCA_049969055.1 Armatimonadota bacterium
GGCACAGTAAACCAAACAAACGTCGCGCTGAACACCTCGTACCTGCGCGGAAAAGAGAAAACGATCGGATTCGACAGCGCCTACAAGCGAAGCCGAGCGGCCGAAAAAGAAGACAGACAGGAAATAACCACGGCGTTCATGGCAAAGCTCCCTCTCGATTCCATGCTGGCAGTGAGCCTTCGCCAGGTAACCGACAGGGATAAAGTCGTGCAGTCCGCATCCTCTGTCGGAATCGTCAGACCATTAGCCGGCGGCTTTCTGCGGCTGGAGGTGGGAAGCGCCAAGACCTCCGAGCAAATGCCGTCATTCAGCACTTCGGGCTTCAGCTTCGCCAGCCGCGAAAAAGAGGGATCCAAGACGGTATTCAAAACCATGGCGCGCACCTATGCTGGCCCCAAAGGCGAAAAAGTGGCCTGCTACGAACACAGCGTTTCCTACAAGCCGTCCCAAAAGTTCACTTTGACTGCACGCACCTACCGCAACCCAGAGAGCAAAGACCCCAAGCAGGTATACACACCGGTGAGCGGTTACGGAATGTCGGTCTCAGCCGTAGTTCGCGGCCTCAACCTCTCTATTGGATTTAACAACGAGAAAACCATCCAATCCGGCTTGAACGCCCTCACAGCGAACTTCGCCCTCTCCGGGGCACTTGGGAAAAACAGCAGGCTCGATCTATCCTACACAGGCCGAATGGCCGCCTATCTTATCAAAGATGTGCCAACCCACTACCTCAAACTCTCCTTCACCCGCGAAGTGGACGCCAACAACAAGCTCTCGCTCTCAGGGGAGTATAAGGTCTGCAGAGACCGCGATCCGCAAACTCGGGACTTCCGCAACCTGACAGCCAGGATAGATCTTACGCGAGTCTTCTAACCGAAAGCCCTCTTCCCACGAAACCCGTCAACTTATCTGCTTGCAAGTGCTCCATCATTCGAAGCCTCTCTGCCCTGAAGGAACAAAAACTTTCAACGCGAAAGCAGTTCTCGACGAAATTCTACACAACCAAGGAGGACCAATGGCCATTCGCAAAACGCACCATATAGGGGCTTTCACCCCAAACTTGGCAAAAACCGAAGCTTTTTACACTCAGATACTCGGCCTGCCGGTAGTTGGCCGCATACAAGACGGCGGGACAAACATTGCTTTCATCGACCTTGGAGGTACCTGCCTGGAGCTGATCGAAAACAAAGACCGCACACAGCCGCCTCCGCCGAACCACGGCGGTTTGGCCCACATAGCGCTTGAAGTGGACGACGTTGATGCTGTGTACCAAGACTTGGTCTCCAAAGGTGTGCAGTTTCACGTTCAGCCTATGGACGCCGGCCACGGCATCCGATTGGCTTTCTTCCGAGACCCAGATGGCTTGGAGATAGAGCTCTTTAAACAGGACTGAACAGGGCTTCTAAAGGGTATAATACTCTTGTAAGCTTAGATGAAGGAGGCTGTCATGGGGTCGCCCCGCAGGCTTGCGGTTCTAACATTTGGCATCATCGCGGTTTTCTCGCTTGTAACGTGCGGCCGGGCCGCACCGCAAACAATCCCAGGGGATTTAACCGGTGACGGTGCTGTAACCATAGCCGACGCAACCATCGCCCTACAAATTGCTGTAGGAATCAGAAGCCCATCCCAACAGCAGTTGGCCGCAGGCGACCTCAACGGCGACGGCAAGCTCTCCATCAGCGAAGTCACCCAAATACTGCGCGCCGCCATTCGCCTTATAAAGCCCGAGGACCTCATACAAGGCCCGGTTGTGACAACCGTGGTCGGAGACCCAGTTGGATTTGCCGACGGAGGCCCAACCATCGCAAGATTCCAAGACCCGGAAGAAGTGGCAGTGGGGCCCGACGGCAGTATCTACGTAGCCGACGTTTTAAACCAC
>JBMFPP010000514.1:0-1870 GCA_049969055.1 Armatimonadota bacterium
CGTGAAACTGAGATGCTCCAACTGCTTCGTTCAATGGGTTTGGAAACATTTAAGATTATGAGAATGCCTCCCGAGGAGGGTACAGCCAGACTGAGTGTCGATGTGCGCATTCCTGCCAGTGTTGGAATTCACGAGGTTGAGGAAAAACTGCTTGAGCAAAGTTGGATTCTGCGCATCGAATGGGAGTAAGCTTTAGGCAGGGAGGTAAAACCCTTCGGTAGAAAACTGTTTTGGCTTCGACGTTCACTCCATCTTTGCGAGCAGTGCCATTTGGGAGAAATGTTTTGCAGAAAGCTTTGAACTAATGGAGGGCCGCAATTGGCAAAGCTGGCTGTTAGGGGTGGTAAAAAGCTTGTTGATCGGCCGATAGGTAAACCGTGGCCGATTTTCGACGAGCGCGAGGAGCGCGCTTTAATGGAGGTGCTTCGCAGCGGGAAATGGTGGCGCGGTGGGTATGAGGACCCGAAGCAGTCGAAAGTCGGCCAAGCGGAAGAGGCGTTTGCTCGGTACCAAGATGCTAAATACGGCGTTGCTGTAACCAACGGCACCGCGGCTTTGGAATGCGCTCTGCGTGCCGGCGGTATCGAACCTGGCGATGAGGTGATCGTGCCGGCAGTTACTTTTGTTGCTACGGCAACTGCACCGATTATGTGCGGCGCGGTTCCCGTTTTTGCAGACATACGCCCCACCGACTACAACATCGATCCCAACCATGTGGAGGCGCTGATAACACCGCGCACGCGTGCAATTATCCCTGTTGATTACGGCGGGGTTCCTGTGGACCTTGACCGGCTTGGTGAGATCTCCAAGCGGCACGGCCTTCTTATGATAAATGATTGTGCCCACTCCCATGGATCCGAATGGAAAGGCCGAAAGGTTGGTGCGATAGGCGACATGGGGGCTTTCTCTTTCCAAATGGGGAAAACCCTTACATGCGGCGAGGGCGGTATGGTCCTCACCGACAGTGAAGAGCTGGCGCAGAAGCTTTTTTCCTACCATCATATAGGTCGAATTCCGGGGCGCCCATTCTATGAGCACCATGTCGCGGCAAGCAACTTGAGGATGACCGAATGGCAGGCCGCTGTGCTTCTAACCCAGCTCGAGCGCTTTGACGGGCAGGCTAGTACCCGCGATGCCAACGCGCGGTATCTAAATGCTGGCCTTGCAGAAATTCCTGGAGTGGCACCTCTTACAATCGACGAGCGCGTTACCAGGTGGTGTTTTTACTTCTTCCACTTTAAATTCATTGAGGAGGAGTGGGACGGCGTAACGCGCGATCAGTTCCTTGAAGCCCTAAGAGCCGAAGGTGTGCCCTGCCACACGGGGCATACCGATCCTGTGTATTGGAATCCTCTTTTCCAACAGCACAATTTTATCGAGGGGGGATGCAAACAGCACGAACGGCGCACCGATTACACCAAAGTGAAATGTCCAGAGGCAGAACGGGTGTATCAGCACGAGGCGGTTTGCCTTAACCATCAGCTTTTCTTGGGTGGAAAGGACGACATGGACCTTATTTTGGATGCCATAAGGAAGATTCGCGAGAACGCAGATGAATTGCGCAATTGAATCAAGAGAGGAGGCTTTCGAATGAGCAAATCGAAGGATGCTTTGCGAGTGGCCGTAATAGGCCCGGGCGGTATGGGTAGAGAAAGATGCCGCGAGATAGAATCCCGCCCGGATGCTACCATTGTAGCGGCCGCAGACAACAACGCACTGGTATTGGATCATCTTGAAGCGTTTTTGGAACAGCGTGTGGAGGGATACCGCCCCGGCCAAATCAAGCGGTACGTTGGAGAGTACGAGTTCTACGAGATGATCCGAAAAGAAAATCCGGACATCGTCTGTGTTTTCTCTCCACATTCCCTGC
>JBMFPP010000515.1:0-1865 GCA_049969055.1 Armatimonadota bacterium
GAGCTGTTACGCCGGCGGGGAGCTTCCCTGCGGTCGGTGTGATAGTTGCTTAATCCGACTGCATGGTTTTAAAGAAGCAGGTTTCGAAGACCCCCTTCAGTATCCGCAGATTTAACTTGCTTTTGGCTGTGTAGGCTTACAAAGGGTCCTGCCGGTTCAACTGCTTCTTTTCGGTTTCGGTAAACGTTTTGTTTGAGAAAAGATCTGTTTGGTAAAACTTATCTGAATTCAGGCAGGGTGTTTATGAGGGATTATGTGCTTGCCATAGACCAGGGGACCACTGGAACCACCGTATCTGTTTTTGACCGCGAAGGGCGGGTGCGCGGCAAGGGATACGCAGAGCTTCCCCAACATTATCCGAGACCCGGGTGGGTTGAGCACGATCCGGAGCAGATATGGAGCACTGTGCTGGATGCCGTCGGGGCCGCTATGAATCGGGCTTCGGTAAGCGCCAGCGATTTGGCGGCTGTGGGAGTTACCAATCAGCGAGAAACCACAGTTCTTTGGGAGCGCGGAACCGGCCTGCCTGTACACAATGCCATAGTCTGGCAGTGCCGCCGCACCGCCGACGAGTGCGAGCGGATAGCCGCATCCGAGGCCGCCGATACCATACGCGCGAAAACGGGTCTGGTGGTTGACGCCTATTTCTCGGCCACGAAGGTTAAATGGTTGTTTGACCATATTCCAGGCCTGCTTGACAGAGCCCAGCGCGGGGAGATCTGCTTTGGTACGGTGGACTCGTGGTTGTTGTGGAAGCTTTCCGGCGGTACTGTTCACGCTACGGACGCTTCTAACGCTTCCAGAACCATGCTTTTCAACATACACTCTCTTGATTGGGATTTGGAACTGCTGAGTCTTTTCGGCGTTTGCCCGGATGTACTGCCGCGTGTAGTTCCTTCTTCCGGCGTGATTGGCGAAACGTCGGATCGATATGGGGCGCCTGCTGGCATCCCCATAGCCGGCGTGGCTGGCGATCAGCAGGCGGCGCTTTTTGGGCAGGGGTGCCTTGCGCCCGGCGATGTGAAGTGCACGTACGGAACCGGCGCCTTTGTGTTGATGAACACTGGAGCTCAACCTGTTCAGGCGGGGCGCGGACTGATCTCCACCGTTGCATGGATGGTGGATGGGAAGCCCACATATGCGTTGGAGGGCAGTGTTTTCATCTGTGGAGCGGCGGTGCAGTGGTTAAGAGACGGACTGGGGCTTATATCCTCCGCGGCCGAGACAGAGGAGCTTGCGGCTTCTGTACCGGATACCGGTGGAGTGTACTTCGTCCCCGCTTTCGTTGGTCTTGGAGCGCCCTACTGGAATCCGCACGCCCGTGGTTTGATAACGGGTTTGACGCGCGGCACCACCAAGGCGCACATTGTTCGCGCGGCTCTTGAGGCCATGGCCTACCAGGTGTATGATCTTCTCGCGGAAATGCACAGTGAGTTCGGCGCAGAAGTGCCCTCAATACGCGCGGACGGCGGTGCAGCGGCGAACAACTGGCTTATGCAGTTTCAGGCGGATATTCTCGGCATTCCGGTGTTAAGGCCGCAGAACATCGAAACCACAGCGATGGGGGCCGCAGTGCTCGCGGGTATAGCTGTTGGTCTTTGGAAGAGCGGAGAGGAGCTGATCAACACCGGATTTCGAGATCAGTTCTCGCCCAGGATGGACCAGCGCAGGAGAAACGCACTGCTGGACGGTTGGCGAAGGGCGGTGGAGGTTGCAAACAGCCCGTCTTTGAAAGCAGATGCCTGATGCTGGGCTAGAAGAAAATTGTGGGCGAAACAGGACTCAAACCTGCGGCCTCTTCCATGTCGAACACAGGCGTGACGCCTGCGGCAAAAGGAAGGCTCCGTCGGAAAAAGCTGTGCTTT
>JBMFPP010000516.1:0-1862 GCA_049969055.1 Armatimonadota bacterium
GTGGGCTCGGACTGGGCCTGAATCCATACTGCCCGTTCCTGAAGCCATCCAACTAGCCGTCTGCCTCTCCGGTCGGTAAAACCAATAACCGCGCAGTGCCCCGGGATCACCCGGGGCTTTTTCTTCTGCCAAGCAACTCGGACTAGTTCGGTCGCCCCTTGTCTATCTCCGCCCCTAGGAATTCCTTAACAGATGCAGAACCTTTCTTTGCGCATTCCCGAAGAAAAGCTTTTGCTCACTGAACAACGCTTTTCGGAGCTTCGGCAAACTTTCCCAACTTTATCGAAGTTAAACCATGATTAGCACACTGCTGCTTCTGCTGGTCATACAAACGGTTGGAGGCACAATGGCTATGCCGAAAACAACAGGATATACACATCAGAAAAGGCTTTCCTCTCAAGACACAGGCGCTGTTGTGGGGCTCCTTGAGAGATACCCCGCCTTGCTGTCGCTTAAGTGCCGCGCGAACGGAGACGAGTGGGTTGCATCCCCCGTCCACATTCCGCTGATTCCCTTTGCCGAGGTGGACGGCGCTTCGATACCCCTGCAGTGGCGTTTTTCCAAAGCCGAATCCGAGAGAAGGGGCGGGACCAAAATCACCTTTATCTTCTCCTCGGAGAACCCGCACTTGGAACTGCGTTCCATATGGGTTACACGCCCGGGTCCTGGACCGCTGACCCACTGGATAGAAGTGGTTAACCGATCCAGCCAAGACGTCACTCTGCCGCTTCAGGAAAGCCTGGTCTGCTCTATAACACCTCCTGCCGCCGCATCCTCCGCCGACCTTCAAGCTTGGTGGGTTGAACGCGGCGGCGGAACACCAACCGATGTCGGGGTCCACCGCGAAGACCTAGATGCCGGAAAGCAAATCACCCTGACGTCCACCCCGCGGGCAGAGCGCAATGAGCCCATTCCTTGGCTGGCTTTGCAGTTAAGCGACAGGGGCGGTATATACATCGGCGTTCAATTCAGCGGACTAACCAGAATAGATGCGCGGGTTGAAAACAACCACCGCATCATCCTTACGGCAGGACTGCACCCCGGCGGCTCTCCATTCCGCACGCGTTTGCGCAGTGGGGAAACGTTCACTGCTCCCCCTGTGTTTATCGGTGCTTACGCCGGCAGTGTTGACGACGGCGCGAACCGCCTCCACCGCTACGTGGAGCGCCACATCCGTCCTCCGATGCGAGACCGCCGCTATCCATTCCTAGTCAACAACAGCTGGGGCAGCGGCATGGCCATAGACGAAGCCTTAGCTGTTCGCATGATCGACGATGCCGCGGCTTTGGGTCTGGAGCTGTTTCACGTAGACGCCGGCTGGTACCGCACCGTTGGCGATTGGCACACCGATACCCAGAAGTTCCCGAATGGTCTGGAGTTTGTAAGTCAATATGCCAAATCCAAGGGGCTAAAGTTTGGATTGTGGGTTGCTTGGACCCAAGGCGGCGCATCGCAGAGACCGGAAGCCCTTTCGGTTCACAAACACAACATGCGCCTGTGGTTCCCTCGCGACTTACCGCCGGATTGGAAACCATCCGACTTCACCGGAGAATGCGTTTGCCTCGCCTGCCCTGATGCCGAGCAGTGGTGTCTGCACGAACTGCGCCGTATCATCCGCGACTACCACCTGGACCTCTTGGAACACGACCAGTGGATGCTGCTTGAAAACTGCAGTCGCACCAACCACACCCACACAAACCACCCTACCGATGTATCATACCGATGCACCACAGCTTACTACCGCATTTACGACGCTCTGCGAAGAGAATTCCCAGACCTGCTCTTTGAAGACTGCCTCAACGGCGGAAGAATGGTCGATTTTGGCGTAGCGGCCAGCGTCCACTACATATGCGCAACCGATA
>JBMFPP010000517.1:0-1828 GCA_049969055.1 Armatimonadota bacterium
CTTCGGAGGAGAGAAGCCGCTGGAGATGTGTACAATCGGTCCTTTAAAACATCCAAATAGAAAGCCGACATATCTACCGCGCAGAACTGGTTGAGCTGATAGTAAACCGGGTGGAACTCGTAGGCTTCGTAGGCCTCAGTTACCTGTGCCACCAATTCCTGCAAGCGGTGCAGTGCCCATCGGTCGATTTCGAGAAGCTGATCGTACGGCACGCGGTCGCGAGCGGGAACAAAATCGTAAAGGTTGCCGAGCAAAAACCTGAAAGTGTTGCGAATTCTGCGGTAAACATCCGCAACACGGGTAAGGGCTTCGTCTCCAAGCCGAATATCTTCGAAATAGTTGAATGAAGCGGCTGCTAGCCTGAGCACATCCGCGCCGTACTTTTCGATCAGCTTGATCGGATGGATAACATTGCCCAGGCTTTTTGACATCTTGCGGCCTCGCTCATCCACGGTGAAACCGTTGGTTATCACGGCGCGGTACGGAGGTTCGCCCTTGGTAGCTACGGCAATCATGAGGGACGAGTTAAACCAACCGCGGTGCTGGTCGTGACCTTCCAGATAAAGGTCTGCTGGGAAGCGGAGTTCTGGGCGGCCCTCAAGCACTGCGCGGCAGGTTGAGCCGGAATCGAACCAAACATCAAGAATATCTTCCTCTTTCGTAAATTCGGCGGCTCCGCAGTTTGGGCATTTAAACCCTGGCGGCACAAGCTCTGAAGCCTCTTTGGCGTACCACACGTCTGCCGTTTCCTGCTCCACCAGCCGGCAGATGTGCTCAACCGTTTCCGGCGTGATTATCTCTGCGCCGCAGTTTCGGCAGTAAAAGACCGGAATTCCAACCCCCCAAGCCCGCTGTCGGGACAGGCACCAATCCGGTCTGTTGGCAACCATGGAGGTGATGCGGTTTATAGACTCCGGCGGATACCACTTAACTTTCTGGATGGCTTCGAGTGCGCGGCGCCGGAGATCGGCGTGGTCCACATTCATAAACCACTGGACGGTGGCGCGGAAGATAACCGGGCCGTGACAGCGCCAGCAGTGCGGGTAGCTGTGCTGAACAGTTCCCTCCGCCAAAAGCTTTTGGGCTTCTGCAAGGGCCGAGATGACCGCTTTATCTCCCCTTCGGATATCCAAACCAGCAAATGGGCCGGCCTCTTCGGTGAAGCGGCCGGTTTCATCAACCGGGCACAGCACGTCCAGGCCGTATTTGCGGCCGGTCAAAAAGTCCTCGCGGCCGTGGCCGGGAGCGGTGTGAACAACGCCGGTGCCGGCGTCTAGGGTTACGTAGTCGGCCGCAACCACAGGGCTGTCGCGGTCAAACAATGGGTGGCCGAAGACCATTCCTTCCAGCTCTGCGCCCTTAAGGGTTTTAACTATCTCAAACTGCTCCCAACCAACAGCCGAGGCAACTTCATCCAGCAGACCCTTAGCCACCAGGTACAGGTCTTCGCCGTGGCGCACAATAACATAGTCGAATTCAGGGTGCACGGCCACAGCCAGGTTGGCCGGGATCGTCCACGGCGTGGTTGTCCAGATCACCGTCCAGTTTTTACCGTTGGGCGGGAAGATGCCTTTCGGGTCGGAGCGAAGCGGAAACCGCACGTATATGGATGGAGAGGTTTTATCGGCGTATTCGATCTCCGCTTCGGCCAAGGCGGTTTGGCACTCTGTGCACCAGTGGATTGGGCGCAGACCCCGGTAAATATAGCCCCCCTGAAACAGTTCGCCGAAGACGGCCACTATGCGCGCCTCGAACTCTGGCGACATGGTGAGGTAAGGGTTTTCCCAATCTCCGTTGATGCCGAGGCGCATGAACTGCTGTTTCTGCA
>JBMFPP010000518.1:0-1818 GCA_049969055.1 Armatimonadota bacterium
AGTATTTTGCTCAGCCTTCCGTTAAAACTGCCGTTCCTCATCGGTTCGTCTTCGTAGCCAGCAACCGGATCTGTGCCGTAGCACCGCACCCCGGGCTTATCCACATTAATCTTATATCCGGACTTGGTGAGATCAGCGTTCGATCTATCCCAGATAATGATGTTCTCCGGCTTCACCCCGGCTTTCATAATGCCTTCGGCCACGGCCGTGGTTACCTCAGGGCGCGTGGAGGCATTTAAACCGAACAAGCAGTTCACTTTGAGGCCTACCACATCCGTGGGCTTGAAGAGCTTCTTCCAGGCAGATTCTTCATCCGAGGCGCCGGTGAAAGCAACAATCGCCTTGCCCAGCATTTCGCGCACTTTCTTGGCGTCCACCGTTGTATTTCCGTCCACCGTCCTCACGGACGAGAGATCCCTCGCCAAGACCACACGCGCCGTGCCCGAAGAAGACGAAGCTTCCCTGGCGCCAGCGCCGCTGGGCGCTTCCGCCGAGCACCCGGAAATCCCCAATATTCCCAATCCCAAAACAGTTCCGTCTCTAAAAAGATCTCTTCTCGTTTTCTTCCCCATCGTTCACTCCCGGTGAGTATCGAATTTTAAACTGCGCAGGGGCCTCAAAGCGGCAGAAATTTTACTGCCGCGCATCCAAAAATACTTTCCTTTCCGCCGCCGGGCACTCCTCCTCCAGTGGAGCATTCGTACGCGGTTCTAGCCGCCCGAAATGCCGCGAGGTGCGCGCCTATCCCCTAAATCCAACCCGTACTGCCTAAGCTTCCTCCAAAGCGTGTTGCGGCCAATGCCAAGCGCTTTGGCGGTTGCCTCGCGGTTGTAGTTGAATACTTCCAGCGTTCGAAGTATGTGCTGTTTCTCAACCTCGCTCAAAGGAAGCACTGGTGCACGGGCGTCTCCACGAGTTGTAACGGCGGCACTGTTTACCGCTATGTCCTGCGCAGTGAGAACATCTCCAGAGGTCAGTATAACAGCGCGCTCGACGGCATTTTCAAGCTCTCTCACATTGCCCGGCCACGAGTGGGATAGAAGGATCCTCTCCGCATCCTTAGAAAGCCCCTTAACCTCCTTGCCGTACCTGCGGCTGTAGATGTGGATGAAGTGGCGTGCAAGCGGCAGAATATCCTCGGGGCGATCCCGAAGCGGCGGTATCTCGATGGGAAGCACTTGGAGGCGGTAGTAAAGATCCTCCCGAAACCGTCCGGCGGCCACCAACGAAGCTAGCTTCTGATTGGTTGCAGCTATTATGCGCACATCGGTGCGAATGAAAGTGTTGCTCCCAACGCGGCGTATTTCGCCGTCCTGAAGCGCCCTCAGGAGCTTAACCTGAATGCTTGGAGACGTCTCCGAAATCTCATCCAGGAACAGCGTGCCGCGGTCTGCCTCCTCGAAAAGGCCCTTCTTGGCCTCCGTTGCGCCGGTAAACGCCCCTTTGGCGTGACCGAACATCTCGCTTTCCAGAAGGGTTTCCGGGAGTGCGCCGCAGTTGACGGCGATGAACGGGTGATGCCGCCGTGGGCTGTTGGCGTGAATTGCGCGGGCCACAAGCTCCTTGCCGGTGCCGCTTTCCCCTTGGATCAAGACGGTTGCATCCGTTGGGGCTATGCGAGCAATGAGATCCAAAACCTGCCTCATTGCCGGCGAGACGGCAATAATGCTGTCAAAGCTCAGGTTCTTACTAACAGCCGCCCTGAGCGTGGTTACCTCGCGAACCAGCGAGCGGTGCTCCAGCGCCTTTTCAACCGCGTGAACCAAATCCTCAACCTCAAACGGCTTCCGAATGTAATCAAACGCGCCAAGCTTAAGG
>JBMFPP010000519.1:0-1788 GCA_049969055.1 Armatimonadota bacterium
GTCAGGGTGCTTTCCACAATATATGGACCCTGTTCCTGCGACCACACCGTGTCCTCGGTAATGAAACCTCGAACTCGGGTTGGACCGCACTCTCCGGGCGGCACGGCACTGCCCAGCAACAGCGCCGCTAAGCCGACAGCTGTCCATTTCGCAAGCCGGCAGAGCTTGTTGAGCTTCTTCATAGCTAAATCACGTCCTTTTGGTCAGGAAGTTTTGACGTTCAATTAGTTAGTTAGCCACAGTTGGTTTGTCAAAACTTCCTGGTGGCTGATCGGTCTACAACTCTTTATTCCACACACCATTCCCAAGCCCCAACGTTAAAAATCCGTTGGCCGACGCGGAAACACGGGTGTGCATAAAATCGCAAAAAGCCGAAGGAACGCGGGCTCACTCCAAATCCGGCCCCAAAATCCCGTAGGACCACGGCTTCTGCGGATGGTCCAACTGCGGCAACTGCGGAACGGAACCGGGGGTGAAGCTCCTAAACAGATCTACGCTGGCCTGCACCATTTTCTCCCCCGCGCGGATGTCGAGATTGGAGTAGCTTGTCAGCGCGGTTTCGTAGCCGCCGCCGGATGGAGCAAATGCCTCCGCCGGGGGAACGTACCCAAAGCTTCCGTTGGCAAGCTCAACCACAAAGGTGTACGGGAAAGGAGAGCTTTTCTTCACCTGCAGGCCAAGCTCGCAGAACATCTCAACCGGATACGCAATGAGCACGGCTGGCCCAACTTGAACGGCTTGGGCTTCCACATTCACTTCAGGCTCTTTATCGGCAAGGTAATCGGCAATCAAAAGCTCTTTCGCGAATATCCACTCGGTGTCTCTGCGGGCGTTCTTCAATCCCTGCTCCACGATCTCTCGGCTGGTCTCCACGCGGTTGGGGTTTGGGCGCCGCCGGGAAATCCTAAGCGTTAGGCTGTTGACCGCCACCGGATTCAGCTCTCCGGGCTGAGCCGCGGCCATAACTTTCAAAGCTTCCGCGCCGACCCGGGTTCCGACAAGGCGAGACCACCGCTCGCCGAATTCCGGCGCCCGCATAGAACGGTTGTCCACCTGCGTGACATCTCCACATGCGCCGTTTAGAAACACCACAACTGACTGCCGCCCCATGACTCCCTGAATGGTTTCCTCGAGGTAGTATATGTAATCTGCGGAAATGGAGCCGCTGAAAGTAGTGGCATGGCAGGAGTAGTTAACAATACAACCGAGAAGTTCCCCCTGCCGGTTCCAAGCGGCAACAACGCCCACTTCCGGATCGATCGGGCCTGCCGGCTCAACAATATCCGGGTTGCCTTTGCCAGGATGGGTGTAAACGCGGCCGTTGGTCATTCTGAACCGGCGGTTGAAAACCACTTGGTCCTCGTGCCCTTTGCCGACGGCAAGAAGAGCTTCTTCGCGCTTTCTGTGTGCCTCGCAGATGGCAGTGACCGCCTGCCGCGCGACAATCTCCAGGTACAAAGGATCGCAGGCCGGTGATTCCTCCAGGGCCAATCTGCGTATCAAATCCGGTGCATCGGCAACGTCTTCCTCCAGAAAGCCAGAAAGCGGTCCGCCGCTGTGCGTATGCGTAGCCGCGATCAAAATGTGGGGCTCGGGAATGCCGCAACGCTTTTCAACCTCGCGCCGCACAGCAGTGATCAGCTTGTTGGAATGCGGGAGCACGCAGGTATCGATGCTCGCTACTGCCGCGGTTTGGGCGCCGTCATCCAAAACGCAGGCGCGCACCTTCAGCGGATCGTGAATGCTTTGGGAGAATGCTTTTACATAGTCGCCGGGGACCTCTATGCC
>JBMFPP010000520.1:0-1784 GCA_049969055.1 Armatimonadota bacterium
CTCTTCCGATGGAGTTGAGGAACGGCCAGGCGAAGAACGGGAAGTTCCATACATTGTAGCACATAATCACCTGCTTGCAACCGGCCCTGGCCAGCTCTTCTCCAACCTTCTGTGCGGTGCGCACGCTGGTTATTATTTCGGAGCCGACGACAATTTCCGGCGCGGTGCCGTCTATGTTTTTAATCCCTTCTTTGATGATATCTGCCCAAGCACGCACTACAGCCATGTTCATGGGGTTATTTTGGGTGTAAACATGTGGACGCTCATCGTTGAGCATTGCGATGCCTATGGGAGTGGATCTCATCACTTTCCTCCTGAGTTCAAAGTCTTCAATGTTTTGCGGGCTGTTCCCGCCGGTGCTTATCAAATTTTACTTCGCCGGCAACTGCCCAATCTCTTCCGACCCGCTTCTCTTGTGCGGCTAAATATTCGTTACTGCATCACCTCGGCGATTTCCACCACGCGCCCTTCGTCGGCACTGCGGTAAGCGGCCTCTATAATCGCCACTGTTTTTAGGTTATCTCTCGCTTCGCACAGGAAAGGCCGGCCGGACTCCAATGCGTCTATAAAGTGGACCATTGCATGCCCGAAAGCATCTGGGAACCAGCTTCCGTGCACTTCCGGGTAGATGCGGCACGGCTGTGGGTACTGTGTTGCCACGCACATCGACGAGCTGTCTCCGGTGATGGCGCCTTTTGTTCCCTGTATAAGGATCTCTTCCAAAGAGTGCATGCGGGTGCGATCGCCGCGGTAGCTCCAGTTGTTGATTACCAAGCCGGCAACGCCGTTCTCGAAAGTTATGCTCACGGCGCCGAGAGTATCACCGCGCACTGCTTCCTGCGATTCGTCTCGCCTCATGATTGCGTAAACCGTTTTGGCGTCTCCGAACCAATGGCGCACCAGCGCAAAGTGGTGCACCGCCATATCGCTTACCACCCAGCGCTTATCTTTGCCGTACCAGCTTTCCGGGCCTAGGTACATCCACCCGCGGTTGTTGATTTCGAAGTAATAAGGTCTGCCGATCCACCTTTCGTCGCGCAGATAAGGTTCAACCGCCGTAAATGCTGGCACGAAAACAGAGTTTTGGTTCACCATCATCGGCACGCCGCAGCGCTCTGCTGTTTCCACCAGCTTTTTGGCATCTGCAAGGTAGGGCGCAAGCGGCTTTTGGATGAAAATCGCCTTTCCAGCCTGCGCGGCGGCTTCTACGATCGGCAGGCGTATATTCATTATGTGCGGAACGGCAATATCAACAATGCGCACATCCGGATGGCTCAAAAACTCTCTGAAGTCCGGGCCGACCAGCGGGATGTTGAAGCGGGCTTTGGCGGCTTCCCGGCGGGCTTCATCTGGATCAGCGCCGGCAACCACTTTCAGCCCCTGCCGCCTGTAGCCCTCCAGGTGCTGGTGAGAGATACCCCCAAGCCCAACAATCAAAATGCCCCAATCTTGACGCGCCACTCGAAATACCTCCCTAATGTAGAGTTCACTTACTAGTTCGCCGAGCGGCCTCAGGGTGCCTGCCGGTATATTAGCGGCAATGGGTCTGGTTTAAAGGATAGGTGTTTTGCGCACGGCAAAGCGTGCAGCCCGGTGAAGGCGGGTGCTAACAGCCGCTTTTCAGTTCAGCCACGATGCTTTCAACAGCTGAGCGAAGCAGTTGGGCGTCACTGGAGACGGCGACAAATTGAAACCCCCGGCGTAGATAGCCGGACGCCTCTTCTGCCGATGAGGCATGGATACCGGCCGGTTTGCCGGCCCTGCCGGCGGCGCTGAGGACGGTC
>JBMFPP010000521.1:0-1781 GCA_049969055.1 Armatimonadota bacterium
AGCATCCGCCCCTCGTGCTCGCTCCGCTCATCCCGAAATTTTTCGGCACAGCCGCTTGACAGCAGGGCGCTGGCGGTGATATATTCCCAAACACAAGGAAGATGTTTGTGGGCGGTCCCATCTGGAGGGTTTCGCCCCATGGTTAGGGTGTTTCGCAGTAGTTTCGATCTGCAAGCATAAGGGCAGGCACTGGGCACATTTACTGTGCGTCGAGAAGAGCCTGCTTTTTTTATTTGCGCCTGGTCTTTACTGCTGGCTTGCTTACTAGAGTTTGCTTAGTACAGCTGTGGGGGTAACATATCTTTGCAGGTGTAAACCTACTTTCAACACTTCCCATCCAGACCGCTCCGGTGGGGGTGAGTTTGCAAAGCATTGAAACCCGAAGCGAAGTTCAGCGCGGAGGGTTTACAGGAGGGCTAGGATGGACGTAATCGGCCGTTTGTCTGAGTATAGGGAACAGGAACAACGGATCAACTGGGAAGGCAGTTTTGCGGAGTACTGCGAGCTTGTAAAGCGGAACCCGCAAATTGCGCAGTTGTCTCACGCCCGAATCTACAACATGATTATGTCGGCCGGCGTAGAAGAAGGCCCCGATGGTTTGCCCCGCTACAAATTTTTCACCCATGAACTGTTTGGGTTGGAAAAGCCGCTCCAGCAAATAGTGGAGTACTTTAGCTCTGCAGCGCAGAGATTGGAGGTGCGCAAGCGCATTCTTCTGCTTATGGGTCCGGTGGGCGGCGGCAAGTCTACTATAGTCAACATGCTGAAGAGGGGCCTGGAGGCCTACACCAGAACGGATGCCGGTGCAGTATATGCTATAAAAGGCTGTCCTATGCACGAGGAACCCCTGCACCTTATACCCGAGGCTCTCCGCGAGGAAGTTGGTCGAGAGCTTGGAGTGTACATAGAGGGTGATTTGTGCCCGGCATGCCGATTTATGGTGGAGCACGAGTACAACGGATGCGTTGAGGATGTTAGGGTACAGCGCGTGGTATTTTCGGAGAAGAACAGGGTTGGCATCGGCACCTTCACTCCGTCCGACCCGAAAAGCCAAGATATTTCGGAACTGGTGGGCGGTGTGGACCTTTCGAAGATCGGCGAGGTGGGAGTCGAGTCGGACCCGCGTGCGTATCGCTTCGATGGAGAGCTTAACATAGCAAACAGGGGAATTATGGAATTCATAGAGATGCTGAAGTGCGATGAGAAGTTTTTGTACGTTCTGCTTACGCTTTCGCAGGAGCAGAACATCAAAACAGGGCGCTTCAGCATGATATATGCGGATGAGGTTGTTATCTCCCACACCAACGAGAACGAGTACAACGCATTCGTGGCCAACAAGAGGTCCGAAGCCCTCCAGGACCGCATAATCCTGGTCAAGGTTCCTTACAACCTCCGCGTGAGCGAAGAGGTGAAGATATACGAGAAACTGCTTAAGCAAAGCGCTCTTAGGGATGTGCACATTGCACCCCACACGCTGGAGGTTGCCAGCATCTTTGCCGTTCTGTCGCGTCTGCAGCCCAGTCAAAAAGCAGGCATGAGCCTGATGAAGAAGCTAAAGCTTTACAATGGAGATGATGTAGACGGTTTCAAGCAGAAGGATGTGCGAGAGCTTCAGGAAGAGGCTCCCAGAGAGGGTATGGAAGGCATAAGCCCCAGGTACGTCATCAACCGCCTTTCAAACGCCTTGGCCAAAACCGGTGTGACCTGCATAAACCCGATCATGGCTCTGCGGGCACTGAGAGACGGCCTTGAACAGCACACCAGCATACCGCCTTCCGAGT
>JBMFPP010000522.1:0-1779 GCA_049969055.1 Armatimonadota bacterium
ACACTCTGGTAAAACCGGTCCAGGCGGCATCCAAACCCAAGGTTTCGGAATCCCCAAAAACGGAAGCGCCGTTGGCACAAAAAACAGCGCAACAGCCGGCCAAGGTCTCCCAAAAAGAGGCTTCGCCGGGCAAACATCAAACGGTTGAGCGACAAAGCTCCTCTTTGCAAAAAGAGCGCAAGCCTTTCCTGCCGGACTATACCAGCTTTGAAGCCTCCCGAAAACCACAGTCCACTCCGCTCCTTATTTTCGATTTGCTGTGGAAGCTTGCTTTGGTTTTGGTGCTCGTCGTAATTTCAGCCAAGGCTGTAAAGTTCCTTTCCTCCAGAAACTGGAAAGGCCGCGGAGGCGGCCTAATAGCAGTGCTCGACAGCTTAAGCCTGGGTCCAAACCGAGGCGTGTACCTAATAAAGGCCTTCGGACGCGTTCTGCTTCTTGGCGTCACTCCGGAGCGGATCGACCTGCTTATCGAACTGCCTCCGGACTCCGTACCGGAAGAGCCGGAAAAAAGCAAGCAGTTCGGCAGTCTGCTGAACCGTATGCTGGGCGGCGATGCAGAATCCTCAGCCAGGCTCGGCGACCTGCTTGACAGAACAACCCAACATCTCCGAAAGCGCGCGCAGGATGCGCAGAAGGGGGTGCAGTCATGGCAGTAATGCTTCTCGGCACTGCTTTAATGCTCCTGTCGCCGCCGGCCTTGGCGCAGAGCACACCGCCCCTGCCGAAAATAACCATAGGGATGGAGCGGGCTCAAGGAGTCGGGGATGTCTCGCTCAGCATGCAAGTCTTCCTACTGCTGACGGTTCTGTCCCTTGCTCCGGCCATCCTTCTGATGCTTACATCCTTCACGCGCATCGTCATAGTCCTTTCGTTTGCGCGTAGTGCTCTCGGCACACAGCAAATCCCGCCGAACTCTGTGATCATGGGGCTGGCTTTGTTCCTAACAGCTTTCACCATGGCCCCTGTTTGGGATGCCGTAAACACTCAAGCTGTTCAACCTTATTTGGCCCACCAAATCGATTACAAAACCGCTTTGCAGAAAGCCTCGGCTCCCATCAGGGAGTTCATGCTGAGGCAAACCCGAGAAAAAGACCTTGCGCTGTTTGTATACCTGTCCCGACAGCCAAAGCCATCCGATCCAAACGAAATACCTACCAGCGTACTCGTTCCTGCATTTATGATAAGCGAACTGAAAACGGCCTTCGTCATGGGCTTCGTGATGTTCGTACCCTTCCTTATAGTCGATGCCGTTGTCAGTGTGGTTCTGATGTCCATGGGAATGATGATGGTACCACCCATGGTCTTTTCATTACCCTTTAAAATACTGCTTTTCGTAATGGTTGACGGCTGGCACCTTATCACACGATCATTGGCCCTAAGTTTCCACTAATGCAATTGGTTGAGCGCTATGACAGACAGCAGTGTAGTCACTATGGGAATGCAGGCCATCCAGGTGGCGATAACCGTTTCGGCGCCCATTTTGGTGGCCGCCGCCGCAGTAGGCGTAATCATGGGATTGTTCCAAGCGGTTACACAGATACAAGAGGTTTCGCTCTCTTTCATACCAAAGATCGTGGTCGTTGCTGTGGTCGGGG
The DNA here is from genome assembly GCA_049969055.1 of Armatimonadota bacterium. Classification (GTDB taxonomy): domain Bacteria; phylum Armatimonadota; class DTGP01; order DTGP01; family JBMFPP01; genus JBMFPP01. Next base: position 1,596 of record JBMFPP010000522.1, read on the forward strand.
CGCTTTTCGGCCCGTGGATGCTGAGAATCCTGGTGGAGTACACTATCAGACTGCTCACTTCTCTGCCGGGAGTGGCTAAATAATGCTTCCAATACCTGCAGACACAAAAGAAGTTGCCACCATTTTGCTGATATTCGGCCGGTTCAGCGGCGTGTTGACCGCCGCGCCGCTGCTTTCCAACCGT
>JBMFPP010000523.1:0-1777 GCA_049969055.1 Armatimonadota bacterium
ACCGGCAGTCGTATGGATGAATCCATATACGAAGAGTTCAAAGGCACCGGCAACATGGACCTGGTTCTGGACCGAGCTTTGTTCGAACGCCGCATCTTCCCAACCATAGATGTAAAGCGGTCCGGAACCCGCCACGAGGAGCTTCTCTATACCGAAGAAGAATACAGTATGATATGGAAGCTCAGGCGCGCACTGGCTAACTTGGACTCCATAGAAGCCGCAGAACTGCTTATAGACAGGCTTCGCAAAACAAAATCCAACAGAGAATTCCTTCTTAGCGTTGCGGATAAGCTTCAATTTGAATAAGGAGAAAACCATGAGCGAGGATCGGTTCCCAAATGAATTTGACGATGACGAGGAGATCCGCCCCTTCAACAGCGGCGAACCGGAGGGAACCCGCCCGGAGGACAGCGAGAGGTGGCTGACCGGCCGCTCCAGCGAGCCGGAGAACTCCCAGCCGCGCAAGCTTTACGAAAAAGAGGTTAAAGTGGTTTCTGTCTACGAGCAGGTGGCTTTTCCACACAGGGCCTACTTCGTTCTGCTCCGCGACAACTACAACCGTGAGTTCCGCATCTACATAGGACAGCCAGAAGCCATGTCCATCTCTATGGCCACCGAGGGTCAGACTTTTGTGCGGCCCCTAACCCACGACTTGATGAAAACAATTCTGGAAAGGCTTGGATGGCGCATCGAGCGTGTAATCGTCGATGACTTGTACAACGACACTTTCTACGCCAAGCTCACTCTTACCAACGACCAAACTTCGATAGACATCGACTGCAGACCAAGCGACGCTATAGCCCTGGCTGTGCGGGCCAAAGCGCCAATCTACGCGGCTGAAGACGTAATAATAGCCGCCTCTCGTTCCGAGGAAGATTCTGAATCAGGTTCGGAACCCGAATGAGACAGCGCCTCTGGATCCTTCTGGCCGCGCTGGTGCTCCTGATCTTTTTGTTCGGGCGCCAAGCAGTTGGCTTGTATGTGGACCTTTTGTGGTTTCAGGAAGTTGGTTACCGTTCGGTCTTTCTGAAAACACTTCAAACCCGCATAGTTCTCGGTTTGGTGCTGGGTCTGGCGTTTTTTGCCATTGTCTATACGAACCTTAGAATAGCCAGAAGGTGGGCACCGCCCGTTCCGCGTTCGTACGCAGAGCTGAGAATACAAGAGAGAGCCGGCCTCTTCGCCAGAAGAAGCCTGAATGCGCTTTTGCTTTTGGGAGCTGTATTGGCCGCTGTGGCCGCAGGGCTTGAGGCTTCAAGCCGCTGGCATTCCTACCTGCTGTTCGCCAACCCCGTGCCCTTCGGCGAAAAAGACCCCCTGTTCGGAAAAGATATCTCCTTCTATGTGTTCAAACTGCCTTTCTTTCTATACCTATACCGCTGGTTGCTGTTCACTCTCGTTATATCACTGGCCGCCACCGCCGCCATTCATTACTTCGATAAAGCGCTCCAAATGGTAATGGGGGTGCCTCGGTTTGCCCCGCATGTCAAGATACACCTTTCGATTTTGGTTGCTTTACTGCTCTTAGTTAAAGCTTGGGGATATAAACTGGCCGCCTACAAGCTCCTTTTCTCATCAGGAAACGTGCTGTACGGCGCGGCCTACACAGACGTGCATGCACGCCTTCCAATGCTGGGTGTTCTGCAGGCGGCATCAGTTGTGGTTGCGCTTTTGTTCCTCATCGGAATATTCAAAAGCGGCATAAAACTGCAGGTTGTTGGCATAGGCGGTTTGGTTGCTTTGTCCCTGCTGGCGGGAACGGTGTACCCGTCGATCG
>JBMFPP010000524.1:0-1759 GCA_049969055.1 Armatimonadota bacterium
GGTGGAGCTTTCTCGGCTTGGGAAGCCTTTGTAGTTTGCCAGCCTGCAGGGGAAGTGCTCTCAGGGCGAGGAGTTTTCGAAGCCCGGGCTCGCTTTGGGTTTTACTTGAAGCGGTCCAACCCGCGCTCCCGAACGGCGCAGAGGATGATGTTCGCCGTTTGTTGGGCATCCAACCGCTCGGTGTTGATAACGAGATCGAACTGCATCATATCCTCAAATTGGCGGCCCAAGAAGGACTGGAAAAATTGGGCGCGGGCTCTATCGGTGTTGCGGATGCGCTGAGCGGCTTCCTGTTCTGTTACCCCTTGATCTTTTGCGTACCGCTTGATGCGGATTTCAAGGGGCGCCGTAACGCGGACCGCCAACCCCTTATCTCTCAGTGAAGAAAGTATTAGATGTGCACCGCGCCCCACAATTACTGCCGGCTCATGTTGAACGAAGGCGCGAAGCACTTTAGCAAGGTGCCGTATGTAATCGCTGGATTCGAAATGGTGCTTGTGTAGGAATGAGGACATCCAGGCTTCTACGTACCCTTTTGCTTTTTCATCGAGCGAGTCGATAAGCCTTTCTGTAACTTTTGCGTCGCGGGCGACGTACTCCACGATCTCTTTATCCAAACACTGCCAGCCCAGCGCCTGTGCGACGATAGCCGCGGCCTGTGTACCGAGGCTTCCTGCCTCTCTGGATATGGTAACAAACGGATATGCCTTAGGCGGTGGCGGCACAACAGTTTGTTCGCGTCGGGCTCTGGCTTCCGCTTCCCATTTGAGTATTTGTTGGTGCACCAAGTGCTCTTTGGACAGCGCCATTTATTCCTCCATAGAAAGCCGCGGCATCGCGCCGGCACCGGCTTTTGTGTATCCACTTTTCCTTACGGCGCTTGTCTTGGCTGTTCCTCCTCGGGGTTTGGAGAGACGTTTGACGGGCTTGCGCGGAGTGTGAAAAAGCCGCAGGGCGGCCTCGAACGTAGTGACCCGTGTGCTTGGTTGGCCGGGTTAGTTGCTTGGTCGATAAGGAAACGCGGGGGCATGCGGAGAATACCATAGCGGCAGTTCGTTCGCCGAGTTTTACATTGGGGCATCTGTATGGGCGGAGGTTTCAACCGGGACTTAGGTACAGCATTGGTGGTAGCGTTTGCACTGACGGTTTCTGTGCCGTGTTTGGGCGAAGGTGTTAAGAGGGGAACAATGGATAGTGCCAATTGTAGAACCGGTTTCAACCGGGACTTGGGTAAACATCCACAACCTATTATTTGGCTTCGACAGCCGGCCAAGCGATGGGATACAGCTTTCCCTGTTGGGAACGGCCGGCTGGGGGCAATGGTTTTTGGTGGGGTTGCGCACGAGCGGATCCAGCTAAATGAGAACAGTCTTTGGGACGGCCATAAGAGGGATACTACAAATCCCGATGCGCTGAAGTATCTTCCGGAGGTTCGCCGCTTGCTGTTTGAGGGCAAGAACCGAGAGGCGGAGGAGCTGGCTGGAAAGCACCTTATGGGGCGGCCTTCGCGAATTAAATCCTACCAGTCTTTGGGGGATTTGTGGATTGACACGGATGCTCCAGAGCAGGTTGAAGAGTACCGCAGGGAGCTGGATCTAGATTCGGCTGTTGTAACAGTGAGCTACAAAACGGCCGACGGTTGGTTTACTAGGGAGGTGTTTGCGTCGGCTCCGGATCAGATCATTGCGGTGCACATAGCGTGCGACAGGCCGGGCAAAATCTCCGCCAAGCTTCGGATTACCCGCCAGCAGGACGCAAG
>JBMFPP010000525.1:0-1759 GCA_049969055.1 Armatimonadota bacterium
TCGTTATCTTTGATGCAGACAACCGGGTTCCGCCGATATTTCTACAGCGCGCGAACGACGCCTTGTGCGAAGGGATTAAACTGGCGCAGTGTTACCTGGCAATCAAAAACCCAAACGATAATTTAGTTACCAGGGCCCTCTACCTTCACCAGGAGGTTTCCAACTATCTGTGGCACTCCGGCAAGCACGCTTTGGGGCTGGGCAATTATCTCGTGGGAACCGGAATGGTCATCTCTGCAGATTTGGTGCGCAAGCACGGTTGGCACGCAGAAAGCTTAACCGAAGACCTGGAGTACACACTGCGCATGGCCTTGGCCGGCGAGAGGGTTTTCTGGCTGCACGATGTGCGCGTGTACGATGAGAAGCCTAGAGACCTCAAGTCGGCCTACGTTCAACAGCAGAGGTGGACCATTGGCACGTGGAAGTGCTTTCAGAAATACTTTGTTCCGGTGCTCCTGAAGGGGGTGGCTCTTCACCGCGTCGACTTAATAGATCTGGCCCTGTATCTTTTAGCCCCGGCCTGGATTTTTATGAATGCGCTTTACGGCTTGGCCAATATGGTAAACTCAGTTTTCAACATATACCCTTTTCCTCCGGATCCGGTGATAACCGTTTTGGGAGCGGCGTTCGGCATTGCATATTTTGCAGCCGGCCTGCGCATGGCGGGTATCCCTGTTTGGCGAAACATACCACTGGTACTGCTTTTCTTGACGCTGTATCCAGTTGCCGCAACGGCGCAGGCCGTTTGGGGGCTGGTCAGGATAAACGAAAGGCGCTGGTACCACACCCGACATCATGCTAAGCTGGATCCGGAAATACAGCTAGGCTCAAAATAGGCTTCTCCACAGGGTTATCGCCTGGCTGTCGGTCATAGAAGCCAAATAGTCGGCGATGTCGCGTGGAGACGGTTTGCTCGCAGGCTCTTCCGGGAGCTTCAAGCGGCCTGTTTCAAATGCTTTAAAGAGATCTACCAGGCGCGCCGCCGCTTCTTCCACGGATTTGACGACGTCCGGATGCCGGTAGAGGCGGTTGAAAAGAAAAGTCTTCAGCTCCTCGTTTTTGCGCGCCATTTCGCTTCCAAAAGATGCGAGGGGGGTGGGATGCGCCCTTGCCTCGTCTGGAGAGCCGATACCGGCATCCTGCAGTCTCTGTGCTGTTGCTCGGGCTAGGTCTGTAACCTGGGAATCGATGAGGTAGCGCACTGTTTCGGCGATGCGAAGCTGCTCCGGGATATCGGGATGGAGGCGCTGTATTCGGTCCCAGGCTTCTGCCCAAAGCTCTACTTCGGATAGATCCTCCAAGCTTATCAAACCGGACGCCAACCCGTCGTCCACATCGTGGTTGCTGTAGGCGATTTCGTCGGCAATATTAACAATTTGGGCTTCTAGGGAGGGATGCGGCAGTCCGTGGAATTCCTCTGGGCAGTCGGCTTCTGAATCGTGTTTAGCGAGACCCTCCCGCACCTCCCATGTGAGGTTCAAGCCCGGGAAGTGGGCATACTTGCGCTCGAGCAGATCGACCACCCGAAGCGACTGCAGATTGTGGTTGAACCCTCCTTCGCCGGCCATAATGGCGTTCAGCGCGCGTTCGCCGGCGTGTCCGAAAGGCGGATGTCCGAGGTCGTGCGCCAGGGCAATGGCTTCCGTAAGCTCTTCGTTCAGGCAGAGCATGCTTGCCACGGACCTAGCGATTTGAGCAACCTCAAGCGTGTGGGTTAGTCTGGTGCGGTACGGCTCGCCCGGGCTTTTCAGGAAGACCT
>JBMFPP010000526.1:0-1754 GCA_049969055.1 Armatimonadota bacterium
CTTCACAATGCCCACAGGCACGGGACAGGCCTTGTGGAGCCCAGCATTAAAGCATGCCTGATACACCCCATCCCCCGCCACAGCATCAAAAACCCGAATGCACCTCAAAAGCTCGGCGGCCCGGCGCACAAGCTCGCATTCTGTCTCTATAGAAATCAGAGCCAAATCTTCGCCGCCGGTTTCCAACACCGCGGTAACTGTTGTTGTAAAACCGCAGATTCCAGAGTGAATTCGCGATACAGCCATGTTGTTTTATTCTTCGCCGGTTTGGTGTTCATATCCTTGTTGCAGGAGATTGACCGACTCCGTTGAAGGCGAATACAGAAACCAACACAAACCGCAGGTGATAGCAAGTGAGCAACGCGGTAATTCTTCTGTTGCCTGTCGCGCTTACATTATCGTACATAACCGCAGCTGAGGGTGCCGCGCCCGAAGCCCCAGACGAAAAAACCGTGCTCAGAACCTTGCGACAAGGGCACCCACGCCTGCTTGTCCTAGACTCCGACGTTCAGCAAGCTAAGCGTGCGATCGAATCCAACCCAAAGCTTAAAGAGGCTTTTGAGGCACTGAAGCGCTCCGGAGAACGAATGCTTACAGAACCAACCGTGGAGTACAAGCTGATCGGACCAAGGCTCCTCAGCCAAAGCCGCGCGGCACTCAACCGCATCTACACGCTGGCGGCACTATACCGCCTGGAAGGCGATGCAAAATTCGCCGAGCGCGCACGTAAAGAACTGCTGGCGGCCGCAAACCTTCCAGACTGGCACCCGGCTCATTTCCTGGATACCGCTGAAATGTGCCACGCAGTAGCAATAGGATACGACTGGCTTTACCACTGGCTGTCTCCAGAAGACCGCCAAACCCTCCGCAGGGCCATAGTTGAGAAAGGATTACGCCCTTCGGAGTCGGAAACCGCCAGCCACAACTGGTGGATGAAAGTCCGCCACAACTGGAACCAGGTGTGCCATGGCGGGCTTGCCATAGGTGCTTTGGCTGTGGCAGAAGACGAGCCGGAACTCGCGGCGCGCATCGTGCGGCGCGCGGTTGCTTACGTGCCGTTCGCTATGAGGGAGTACGGTCCTGACGGCGGCTGGGCCGAAGGTCCCGGATACTGGGGATACGCCACCTCTTACAACGTCTATCTCCTTGCGGCCCTCGAAACCGCTCTCGGCACGGATTTCGGCCTATCATCACTGCCGGGCTTCAGCGAAACCGGCATGTTCCGACTGCATTTCGTCGGCCCTACAGGTCTTACGTTTAACTACGCAGATGCCGGCGACAGAGCTGGCGCATCCACCCACATGTTCTGGCTCGCAAAGCGCTTTCGAAATCCGCTGTACGCATGGGAGGCCAAACAGCGCATGGGAGCAGACCCGCTGGCCATCTTTTGGTACACCGAGTCGGATCGCGGTCCCAAATCCGCCAACACGCCGCTTGACGCTTTCTTCAAAGGCGTGAACGTGGTTTTTATGAGAAGCGCTTGGGAAGACCCGAGAGCCGTTTTTGTTGCTTTCAAGGGCGGCGACAACAAGGCCAACCACAGCCACCTCGACCTCGGCTCATTCGTTCTGGACGCCCTCGGAAAGCGGTGGGCTGTTGACCTTGGCCCGGACGACTACGATCTGCCGGGTTACTTCGGAAGACAGCGGTGGACCTATTACCGCCTGCGCACCGAGGGCCACAACACTATCTCTGTGAACGGTGAAAACCAAGACCCTTCGGCAGACGCTCCGATCATCGCCTTCAGCTCTTCG
>JBMFPP010000527.1:0-1744 GCA_049969055.1 Armatimonadota bacterium
GTGCGCAGGCCGTCTTTACGCGATGCCTACTCCAAGCTGCTCGCTGAATCTGGATCTGTCCCCTTAGCTTGACGGCCTTTACGCGCTTCAAACTCTCAAAAAGGAGGGTTTCATGAATCTTTTCGGGTTTCTCAGCCTTACGGCAATTTTGGCATCTCAAACCCAGCCGCTGATGTTTTCCAAACTGATCGGGAACGGCAGCGCCAAATACCTAATCGTGCACGCCGACGACTTAGGAATGTGCCACGCGGAAAATGAGGCTTCTTTCAAAGCAATGGAAGCCGGTTTGGTCACCTCCGGCAGTGTAATGATGCCGTGCCCCTGGGTTATGGAGGTTGTGGAGTACGCAAAATCGCACCCAAACGTAGATCTCGGAATCCACCTCACCCTAAACAGCGAGTGGAAAACTTACCGCTGGCGGCCGATACTACCGCCGGAAAAGGTGCCGGGCTTGGTCGATCCCGATGGCTACCTGTGGCGTTCCGTGGAGGATACTCTGAGGCACGCTTCGGCTGCCGAAGTGGAGGCAGAGTGCCGCGCGCAAATACAGCGTGCGCTGTCGTTGGGGTTGAAACCAACCCATCTGGATACTCATATGGGAACGGTAGTGGCCAAGCCGGAATTCTTGGATGTTTACTTGAAGCTGGGTAAGGAGTTCGGTCTCCCCGTTATGCTGCCTCTAAGCATGCTCGAAAACGGGAATTACACAACGCCACCACAGGTGAAACAACTACTCCCAAAGGTGGTTGAGGCGGGGATGCCTCTTCTGGATGCTCTGGCGGGGGGTGTAAAGTCGACAGAACCGGGAGAGCGCAGGAAGGAGTACATATCGCTCCTCCGTGCTCTGCGCCCCGGAGTAACTCAAATCATCCTCCACTTGGGAACGAACAGCGATGAGCTGAAAGCCATAACTTCATCGGCAGAGGCGCGGTACGGGGATTTCCTTGCTTTTACCCACCCAGAAACCAGACAGCAGATCAAAGAGCTGGGCATTCGGCTGATTGGATGGAGAGAATTGGCAAAAGCGTTTAAAGCCAAGTAAGCGGCTTTGAAAGTTCAAGGGTTAAAGAGCAACTGTTAAAGCGCCCGAAGAATATCATCGCGCGCCACTATACCAACCAGCCTGCGATCCTTTATGACGGGAACCCTGTTAATTCTGTGGCGCACCATGAGCCTGGCAATTTCCTTTACAGAGGTGTCTTCTTCTACCGAAATTACCTTTTTCGTCATTACATCTTTCACTTGGAGAGACATCCCTTCTTCGTAGGCGCGCCTCAATGAATCATCTGGGATAATGGAAACGCCGAACAACGCTACCCTCGGTAGAGCTGCTTCTCGCTTCCTTTCGTCGAGAATATCGGCCTCGCTCAGCATTCCGACAACATTGCCGGATTCATCCACCACCGGGGCGCCGCTTATTTCATGGTTAACCAGCACATGAACAGCGTCCCTAAGGGAGGCGGTTTCTGGAATGGTTACCACGTCCCTTGTCATGACATCCCGAGCTGTTAACTCCATAAAACCTCCGAACCGCTTTCTGGAATAGAAAGCTGTGCCTCCTGCGTGAGTCAAACAGCTGTGTTCGGGCAGGAGGCACCTTCCGTTTAAACTACTTTAGGTGGGACAGGTAAGCCTCCACCATTATGAGATTTCGCTCGCCGGCCTGCTGAACCACCTTGAGGAGGTCGCCCATGGTCGATACCTCCTCCAACTGCTCGGTGACAAACCAGCGGAGAAAATCCTG
>JBMFPP010000528.1:0-1725 GCA_049969055.1 Armatimonadota bacterium
AGCCTTCCTAGATTACGATCCGATTCACAACTTGAAGCTTGTTACCCAGCCGGTCCTTATACTTCACGGAGCCAAAGACCGCGAGGTTCCCCCAAGCCACGCCGAGCTAAACCACAAGGCTCTGCGGGAGGCCGGAAACCGAAGGGTGCGCCTTCATATATTCCCCAATCTGAACCACCTTTTCCTGCCTGCGCAAACCGGAGACCCCTCGGAATACTCAGATTTGCCCAAAACGCTCGATCAGGGCTTTATATTAACCCTGGTACAGTGGTTGAAAGATGTGCTGATGGGCGAAAGAATACAAAAATAGTTGGCTACGGCCAAGGGTCTCCCTCCAAACCGGCGGCTTTCTTCAATATCCGAAGCGCATCTCCTATAGTCACCTTGCCGTCGCCAAACGGAGCACCGCCGTATCCAGGAACGGGTGCAACATCCCCTGCAAACAGCTCCCTCGGCAGCGGCGGCCTAAGCCCCAATGCGATAGCAATTGCGGCCGAAACATCGGCCGGCGAGATCACTCCGTCGACGTTGAGGTCTCCTCGCTTAAGCACTGTCACACCTGCAGAGCAACCAACCGCGCTCGAAGCTCCGGCGCCGTTAACGGCCTGGACGGAAATAAAGTACGTTACTCCATACCGAAGGGTAAGCCCGGTAATGGTTGCCTCGGTGGCTTTGCCCGCCTCTTTCCACGGAACGATATCCGCCGCACCGGGTTTGGTGCCGACTGCATACCGAAAGAGCGAAATGCCGCTTTCAGGATCGTAAGCCTGCCAAGATGCGGCAACTGCATCGGTTCGGTCGGTGTAAGGAGCCGGAACGTGCACTTCCGGGGTTGACGGCGGGGTGAGGTCCGGAGTGACGTTTGGAAAAGCGCCCAAATCGGCGCGGGATGTGCTCCACGGATCGTAGTCTGACGGATCCCCGGCATCTACAGCGGGAGAACCCGGCTTCAGCCTCAGGTCACCCTTGTTCAAATCCACAAGCCCTGGGTCCGAGATCAGCATTCCTTCGCCGGGCTTCACGTTTTGAAAAGCACCGGAGTTGTTTCCGAACAAACAGCTGTAGCTTATGGAAGCCGCGGAAGGTCTTTCGCTGTAGATTCCGTAAGACCCGTTGAAGCTTATAATGCTGTTTCTGATGGAAGGAGCCGCTCCGGAAGTTAGATATACGCCGGACCCAATGTTGTTTACCACCGTTAAGTTTCGGGCAGCCGGTTTCGCATCCGACATGTAAATGCCGTTGTAGAACCCGCCGTAAACAGATACGTACTCCAGTTCCGGCGAAGAACCAACAATCGTAAGCATGCCAAGGCTGGTGTTGGCGTAGCGCCCGCCGTACCGCAGATCCGTGAAAGCCAACCGGCCTCCGCTTCCCGGCGCAAAATAAACATCAAGCCAGTCCATACCCGAGGGTTTGGTTGCTCCGCCGTCCATATTCGTGTCGCCGGCAACCGCGTCGTCCCGCACAGTTGTTATCACTATGCGCGCCGTAGGGCGTCCTTCAGCCCTCAGCATGCCCTTCACAGTAATCCCGGTGTTCGGCATCATTTTCAGCACACAGCCGGCGTTCAAAACCAGCTCGGCCCCAGATGCGATGGTCAGGGAGTCGGAAACAACGTAAGCCCCTTCGAAACCCGGCCAGCTGGCACGGCCGGACAGCGCCTTTCCAACCACCTCGCATGCTCCGATTTTGTTTTGGACCGCAGAATTATCCTCTGCGAGGTTA
>JBMFPP010000529.1:0-1721 GCA_049969055.1 Armatimonadota bacterium
AGCCGCGCTCCGTGAGACGCTGCAAATCCTGCAAGCGGAGGCGGCCCGCGATGCCTACCTGAGGAGCACGGCCGGAGCGAGCAACATGCTGCGCGTTATTGATCCACAACTTCCGCCACCGGCACAGAACGGTTTTCCCACGCGCGCTGGCGATTGGCGCCGGCCGGGCTTTGGGTTGGAGGGTGGCTAATGCGGCGGGCGTGGTGCTTAGAAGCGCAGGTTTGGCTCAACGCGCCAAGGCAGTCGGGTAACGCGGGCGGAAGCGGGCTGCTGGAATGTACCGTACCAGCAACCACATTCGTAGATGCCGTGGGTTTATTTAGAGGTTTCCTACGCACGCGGGATATCGAGTTGGCCGACGTATTGTCGTGCGAGTCATTTGACCTCGATGATTGGGATTACAAGAAGTATCCACAAGATTCGCCCATGCGGCGTCATATTCTACATGTTGTGGAGAATAACTGCATTTGGTGCTCTGATCTTAGTCCGCTGCCTCCTCCCTTGGCGGGCATGCCGAGCCAACGCGCAAGGTTTTTCCTGATTAAGGCGAGTATTCTTGAGGAGATCGTGCCTGGTGCCAAGGGGAAAACCGCATACGCTATGTACGCCATGCCCCCAAGAACCTTAGATGAGGCTCTGGCCGAGTTGCCTGGCCTTGTAGCGGAGCGCCAGATGCGCATGGTGGATGTTGTTAGGATGTCACTGTTAGAGGATTGGGACGAACGACGCGGTCCCGAGGAACGCGAGTCTTGCAAAGCGCTTGTGAAGGCTGTCGCCAGAGGACGGGTTTGGCACGGCCCAGTAATTTTTGGCCCGGCATAGGCCTTGTCGCACAAGAGTGTCCGGACACCGGCAGCAGGGCGGCGGGCCGAAAAAAGCGTGGGAAGATAGTTGGCATACAGGCATCGGCGGGAAAAGGGCGTGGGAGGAGGGCTTTTCGTGCCTGCGGCGATTGTCTTGGGTATCGGCAGTGGGCGGTGCGGGCGCCCTCGCTTGGCACGGAGTTGGGCAAAGAACAGCGCGAGGAGTTCCAAAGGTACCATCACCTCGAGCCCGGCAGGCTTCTGGCGACAATCCACCTGCGCTACGTGAAGCAGCAGCAGTGGGAAGCACTGCCCGTTGAGCCGGTCAGTCTCGACTATCGGCCGGCCGGTTCGAAAACAACGCCGCCGGAAGCCCGGTAGGAGCAGACGAGGCTTGGACCGCCGCCCCGGCCGGCGGGTCCGCACCTCGCACGCTCCAACTCCCGCGCGACGCCAATTTCGAAGTACAGAAGCGGTTGACACGTTCCGAGCGGACAGTGGGACAAGCGGGAAGCAACGCGGGGCTAATATCTACCTTCAACTGCCTCCGGAACATCTCCGGTGCGCGGGAAAGGCGGGTGTACACTCCGACAAATCAGGAAACCCAGTTGCTGCGGTGAGGGATAGAGACAACACAACGGAGAGACCTGGCAGGGATACGGCGGTGAATGTGGAAAGTGTGTCTACGATTCATCGAAGGAGGTTGGCCATGTGGCGGAAAATGGTTACTCGGCAGTTCGTGTGGTCGTGGGTGGGTGTAGTTACGGGGTTATTGAGCGCGGGGGCTGCTGTGCTGGCGGCAGAGGAGGGGCAGCGCAGCGGGCCAGAGATTCGGCCCGGCCAGACAGTGGTGGTGATCCGGCCGACCAGCTTGAAAATCGAAGCGCAGGAGCTGGCCCAGCTTTCGGGAGGCACGGA
>JBMFPP010000530.1:0-1706 GCA_049969055.1 Armatimonadota bacterium
GTGGGTTTCGTTGCCAGGCCCGGCTCGTACCGGTTCCAAAGGGGCGAGCGCATAGCGGACGCCGTAGCCGCCGTCGGCGGGCCGACGCAGGATGCGGACCTGCGGCGGGCCAGCATCACCAGAAAAAACGGCCAAACGCTTACAATCGACCTGGAGGCGGTTCTGAGAGAGGGCAAGCTGTCCGACAACCTGGAGCTTGAGCCTGGGGATGTTATCCTCGTTCCGCAGGCGCGCAATGAGGTTACCCTGACCGGAGAGTTTCAACATCCCGGCACTTATGTATTCAAGCCCGGGCAGAGGGTGCTGGACGCAGTGAACTTAGGAGGCGGCTTAACCACATTCGCAGATGCGCCGCAGGCTTACATAACCAGGGATGGAAAGAAGATCCCCGTCAACCTCGAAAAGATTGTAAGCGGCGAGGATATGGCTTCCAACATACCGCTCCAGCACGGCGATGTTATTACAGTGCCTTCGGGGGCCAAAGTGGTGGTCTTCGGAGAGGTTGCCAAACCCGGTGTGTACTCCATAAAGCAAGGCGATAAACTGCTCTCCGTCTTAACGCAGGCTGGACTTCCAACCCGAGACGCAAACCTGGCTGAAGCGGGGATAATACGTTCTGGCGACGGCCAATCTACCAGCGTAGTGAAAGCCGACCTGCGAAAACTGCTCACTAAAGGGGATATGAGCCAAGATATCCCCGTTCAAAAAGGTGACATTATCTTTGTGCCGCGCCGCGGGACCAGGATGGAAGTTACCTCAGTGCTGTCGGCAGTTGCATATCTCCGCTGGATTCTGTGGTAGCGGTTCGCGCTCGGCAGGAGACTTTTCTAAGCTGTCTTTTTGAGAGGGTACTTCCGTGGATGCTTACAGAAACCACAGCTGGCCGGCCTCTTCTGCCGGATATGAAGACGACCAACCGATTGATCTAAGGTTTTACCTAGAGGCGCTTCTGCGCCACAAATGGTTGATCTTTTTCCTCACGGTTGCGCTGTCTTTGGGGGCCGCTGGGTACGTGCTCACTACAAAGCGCGTTTACAGCGCCACAGCGCGGGTGCAGGTTCAGCAGTCATCCGGGCGCTACATCACCATTACCGGTCAGCCGGCTTATTATGGTCCCCCTTCTTCCGATGCGGCTGAATCTCTAAAAACGCAGGTAAAGTTCGTTTACTCAAGCTTAACTCTGGGCGAAGCCGTGCGCTACCTCAGGGAACAGCAGGGGATTGTGGTCCCTCCGGATGCGTTCCGCGGCCTGAAGGTTATACCTGAAGAGCCGGACGTAATCGCCATATCAGTGGAGCACGAGTCCCCAAGGATGGCGGCGACCCTTGCCAACGCCGTCGCTACGGCATACAGGGATCAGAACACCCTGCAGGCACGCAGGCAGGCCCGCGGCGCCCAGGAATATATCCGCCAGCGCCTCGACGAGATAAGGTCGGATCTTGCGAAAGTTGAGGAGCAGATGAAGCCGCTCAAAATCCGCCAGCACATTCCCTGGAACGAAACCGGAGACATGACCCGCGCGATGCAGGTTGCCGCCTACGAAGATCAAGCCCGGCAGGCCGAGCTGGAAGTTGCATCGCTTCAAAGCCGGGTGCGCGCCCTTAGAAATCAGATTGCCTCCCACCCGCAGTACCGGGAAATTGAGCGGCCGGCTGAGGATCCGTTCCTCACGGGGCTTCGCCAGGAGAAGGTTAGATTGGAAGTGG
>JBMFPP010000531.1:0-1701 GCA_049969055.1 Armatimonadota bacterium
GACACCGAAGCCCCGAAATCAGCCGTGAAGACGTTCGTGGACGCTGTTAACTCGTTCAACAAATTTGTGAAGGAGCAGTTTCGGTACGATGCCGAGACGAACGAGACGGGCACACTGTTCGGAGATTACACGCTTGCGGGGGTTCAGTCGGATCTTATGAGTCGGTTGTCAGATGTGGTGATTGGCGCGTCGAAGGATGCGATGGCGCTGTCGCAGATCGGGATCACCCTCAGCGTCACCGGGGAATTGGTTGTGAACGACGCCGTGCTAGAGGACGCTCTCAGCAGTAATCCGGAAGCGGTAGCGAAACTTTTGGGGGTGGTTGGAACTACCACCGATGACGGGGTGACTTTCCTTTCAGCGGGATCTGCGAAGGCATCGCCGAGCGGCTATGCGGTTAACATAACCCAGGTTGCCACCCGCGCCCGAGTGACGGCCGGTGCAGCCATGGGCGCCGCTTTGAGTGTGGACGAAACGCTGATGATAAACGGAAGCGAGGTTAGGCTTACCGCGGGAATGACGCGAGAACAAGTTGTTGCCGCTATCAACGCGGTGAGCGGCACTACCGGAGTAACCGCATCGCTTACGGATGCAAACGGTGAGGGCACCGGCAACTATCTAACGCTTACGACAATCGGGTATGGATCCTCTGCAAGCGTTTCAGTGGTGTCGAATGTGGCCGCTTTGGGGGGCGGTACCGGATTTGGTATGGTTACCGTAACCCAGGCGAACCCGGCTGGAGAGACGGGCAGTGGCACGGGGGCGCCGGGCCAAGATGTGCAGGGAACGATCAACGGAGAGCCTGCAACCGGCTCCGGACAGGTTTTGACAGGAAATTCGAACAACCCGAACACGGCAGGCCTAAGTATTATGGTTACGGCAACCACTGTTGGGGAGCACGGCGTGGTTAAGATTACCCGCGGAATTGCCGACGCTGTTGACAAACTGCTGGCCTTTGTTATCAACGAGAAGTCTGGTCCTGTTCAAACGGTTCAGGAAAGCCTCAACGCGCAGATAGAGGACGTGAAGCGAAATATAGAAGAGATGCAGAAGCGCGTCAATGCTAACGTCGAAGCGTTGAGGAAGAAGTTTATAGACATGGAAGCGGCGCTTGGCAAACTGCAGAGCCAAAGCGCCTACCTGAGTGCTCAGATTGCCGCCTGGAATAATTCTAGGAAGTGGTAGCCGGGAGGACGCGATGGCGATTTCTAAAGCATATACCCAATATCAAGAAAATCAGTTGTTCACAGCGACTCCGGGTCAGCTTTTACTGCTTACTTACGACAGCGCGATTCGCTTTCTCAGGCAGGCTAAAGAGGCCGCTTTGGACGGTCGGGAGAGCGACAGGACTTACAACATTTTGAAGGCCACAAATCTGCTGTTGGAGCTTTCGAGTTCGTTGAATCATTCTGCCAACGAGGAGCTGGCGGCTACGCTGTTGGGGCTTTACAAATATATGCTGGAAAGGCTTGTCAGTGTGGAACAGCAGGGCGATTTGGGTGCCATAGATGAAGTTGAGCGGTTGCTTGCAAGCTTGCGCGAAGCCTGGGCCGAGGCTGATCGGTTGAGCAGGGCGGAAGCGGCGGCGGTGCAGTTGTGATGGATAACAGCGCTGTTTGGCTGGAAAGGTATAGATTGTTAACTGAATGGGCGAATTTGGCCCGGCAGCAAATTGAGTGCCTTCGCGGTGATTTCGACGGC
>JBMFPP010000532.1:0-1699 GCA_049969055.1 Armatimonadota bacterium
GCCAGGATGTGGTTATGGACCCTCCGTCTTTGGAGGCACTTCCGGTGCTCAAGTGCTGGCCGAAGGACGGCGGCCGCTTTATAACCCTGCCGGTTGTTTTCACCCATGACCCAACGACAGGCAGGCGGAATGTTGGTATGTACCGCATGCAGGTGTTCGATGCGGTTACGGCGGGCATGCATTGGCAGATACACAAGGTGGGCGCCAGGCATTACCGCAACGCCGAAAAGCTCGGCAAGCGCATCGAGGTTGCTGTGGCGCTCGGCGGCGACCCGATTATCACGTACGCGGCCACCGCGCCTCTGCCGGAGGATTTCGATGAGATGCTTTTCGCCGGCTTTCTGCGCCGAAAACCGGTTGAAATGGTTAAGTGCCGCACAATCGATGTGGAGGTGCCTGCCGGAGCGGATATAATCATCGAAGGGTATGTGGACCCCGAGGAGAGGCGCCTTGAGGGGCCGTTTGGAGACCATACAGGGTATTATTCTCTGGCGGATTACTATCCCGTTTTCCACGTAACCTGCATAACACACCGCAGGGATCCAATCTATCCGGCTACCATCGTCGGCAGGCCTCCTATGGAGGATGGATACTTGGGCAAGCTTACAGAGCGCCTCTTTCTCCCCCTTATCAAGCTACAGCTTCCGGAGATTGTGGATATCAACCTGCCGATAGAGGGCGTGTTTCACAATCTGGCGATTGTCAGCATAAAGAAGCGGTACCCTGGGCACGCGGCGCGCGTTATGCATGCGCTGTGGGGCATGGGGCAGATGTCGCTTACGAAGATCATCATTGTGGTGGACGAAGAGGTGAATGTGCACGATCCTGCGGAGGTCGTTTGGCGCGTTACCAACAACATCGATCCGATGCGCGATATACACTTTGTTAGGGGGCCTGTGGACGCACTGGATCACGCATCTGAACTACCCTGCCTCGGCTCCAAGATGGGAATAGATGCCACGCGCAAATGGAAGGAGGAGGGCTTTAACAGAGAGTGGCCGGAGGAGATTGTGATGAGCGAAGATGTAAAGCGGAGGATTGATGAACTGTGGCCCCAACTCGGTCTGGAGTGAGAGATGAAGAGCTGGTTGTGGCCGTTACGGGTGCCAGCGGCAGTTTGTACGGCCTAAGTTTTCTTGAGGAGGCGGCGGCGCGCTTTCGGCGGGTTCATCTTGTTGTATCCCAGCGCGGCGCACAGGTGGTACAGCACGAGTTGGGCATAACCTGCGGTCAGTGTGCGGAGGGGCTGATAAGGGAGCTTGGTCCACTTGCCGAGCGTGTTGTGGGATACGACCAGCAGGATATGACCGCCCCGTTTGCCAGCGGTTCTGCGCCTGTGGTCGGCATGGCAATTGTGCCGTGCAGTATGGGAACCGCCGGACGTATAGCCGTCGGGGTTTCTGATGATTTGATTGCCCGCGCGGCCGATGTAATGCTAAAGGAGCGCCGCCGGCTTGTTCTAGTGCCGCGCGAAACGCCTTTGAGCACAATTCACCTGCGCAACCTCCTGGCTTTGGCAGAGGCGGGTGCTGTTATCCTTCCCGCTATGCCTCCCTTCTACCACCGCCCGGAGACAATCGAGGACCTTGTGGAGATGATAACCCACCGCATTCTGCGCCAGTTCGGCATCGAGCCTGAAAAGGCCTACCGCTGGGGAGAGGAAAACACGGCTGTTGAGTGAAGTTTTTCGGCTCCGTCT
>JBMFPP010000533.1:0-1698 GCA_049969055.1 Armatimonadota bacterium
GCCGCAGAAGCAGTATAAGGACAAGAAGGGCAAAAGCGATGGCATCGCGATATGTGGAGTAGCCGACAGCTACTACCAGCACTTCTGCCATGCCCAGTACAAATCCTCCAAGCATAGCGCCTGGGATACTGCCTATACCGCCCAGAACAGCCGCGATGAACGCTTTCAGCCCCGGAAGCAGGCCCATCAACGGTTCGATGGTGCCGGTATAGAGGCCCACTAAAATTCCCGCAACGGCCGCCAACGCCGATCCGAGCGCAAAAGTAAACGCGATGATGTGGTCGGTGTTGATGCCCATCAAGCTGGCAACGCTGCGGTTGTACGAAACAGCTCTCATTGCCATTCCGACTTTGGTTTTATGGACGAGAAGCTCTAAAAGCATCAGGAGGATTATTACGGTGGCTATTATTGCTATTTGCAGGGATGATACTGACACGCCGGCTATGGATAAGACATGGCGCACTGTTAGTATTTGTGGAAAAGCCCGAGGGTTTGGACCGAAGAGTAGCTGGCCTCCGTTTTCCAGGAACAAGGATACCCCTATTGCAGTGATCAGCGCGGTGAGCCGCGGGGCATTGCGTACGGGTCTGTAGGCTACGCGCTCTATGGTAAGGCCGAGCACGGCGCATCCGGCCATGGCCGTTAGGAAAACGGCTGTCACTCCGGCGATGGATGAGGCAGAGCTTCCGAGGGCGGCGATGGTGAAAAATGCCAGGTACGCGCCCACCATATACACATCGCCGTGGGCAAAGTTTATGAGGCGGAGGACGCCGTAAACCATGGTGTATCCCAGTGCAATCAGAGCGTATACTCCGCCCCATATCAAGCCGTTGAAAACCTGTTGGGCAAGCTCCTGCAACCTTCCTCCTGAGCTACTCCGGGTTTATAGTTTGCTGGTACACAAATTTGCCGTTGACCACTTTCAGCACAACAGCTGGCTTGACTGCGTTTCTGTCTTTATCAATTGTAATTGTTCCGGTGACGCCGGCGAAGTTTTTGGTGGCCGCTATTGCGTTTCTCAATGCGGTGCTTTCGGTGGTGCCGGCGCGCTTTATCGCTTCAAACAGGATTCGGGCCGCGTCGTAACCAAGCGCTGCCAAAGCGTTCGGCTTTTCCTTGAAGCGCTTGGTATAAGCCTCCACGAAGCGTTTGGAGGTGGGGTTTTCGCTGTCCACCGAGTAGTGGTTGCTGAAGTAACACCCCTCTACGGCTTTTCCGGCGATGCGAACCAATCCCGGGGCGTCCCATCCATCTCCGCCGAGCAGTGGAACCGTTATGCCGAGGTCCCGCGCTTGGCGCGCGATGAGGGCCACGGCCTGATAGTAAGCCGGTATGTAAATGGCTTCTGGGGAAACCGCTTTGATAGCTGTAAGCTGTGGACGGAAGTCGGTGTCCCCGGTCGAGAAAGACGCCTCTTTGACAATGGTGCCGCCCATTTTCTGAAAGTTCTGGGAGAAGGATTGGGCCAGCCCCACGCTGTAGTCTTGTTTTACATCTTTCAGGACGGCCACTTTACTAATCTTCAGGGTGTCACGCGCAAATTTGGCCATTACATAGCCCTGGAACGGGTCTATGAAGCATATGCGAAAGATAAAGTCACCTTTGCGAGTTACTTCAACATTGGTGGACGAAGGGCTTATCATAGGGATGCGGTTGGCTTGACAGACCGGGGCGGCGGCCATGGAGCGAGAGCTGGCC
>JBMFPP010000534.1:0-1681 GCA_049969055.1 Armatimonadota bacterium
CGTACAGCACGATGGTGCGGGTTTCGTTTCGGAGGCGTTTGAAGAACTCAATCCTGTTTTTCTTCTGCCTGGGAGGAAAGCCGTCGAAATCGAATCGATGAGCAGGCAGTCCCGAAGCGGCGAGGGCAGTCACAGCCGCGATCGGGCCCGGCACCGGCGTAACCTTCACCCCGCGCTCTATGGCCATGCGTATAAGCTCGTGGCCTGGGTCGGAAATTCCCGGCATGCCCGCGTCTGAAACCAGGGCTATTTTATGCCCCTGAAGGAGGAGGTCAGCAATATGCCGAGCTTTGGCCCCGCCGCTGTGCTGGTGGTAGGAAGTGGTTGGGGTTGGGATGCCGTAGTGGTTGAGCAGTTTCTGCGTCACGCGGGTATCTTCGGCCGCTATCAGGTCTACCTCGCGCAGGATACGGAGCGC
Source organism: Armatimonadota bacterium (assembly GCA_049969055.1). Taxonomy (GTDB): domain Bacteria; phylum Armatimonadota; class DTGP01; order DTGP01; family JBMFPP01; genus JBMFPP01. The sequence goes on from JBMFPP010000534.1 coordinate 419, forward strand.
GCGCAGGGAGATATCCTCCAGATTGCCTATCGGCGTTGCCACAATGAAAAGCTCTCCGGGTTTAGGTGCACCGCCAAGCGTATTGCTCATACACAACCGCCGAACGGAGCAGACTGCAATAAAAGCACTTAAGCACAGCAAAGAGGAGGCGCCGCCCCCAAAAACAACCAGCCGCTTGACAAGCACCGGTTGTTTTGAGCACAACGGCGGCTTCTAAGCTCAGCCTCCATAGTTTTGACGAGATAACCAAGCGTTCCGGTGCAGGTTGCGGCATGGGTTCTAACCCGTTTTTGAGAAGTCTGGGGCATCGGCCGCTTATATACTGGACAGAGCCCAGAAGAGTTTGGGCGGTTTTTAGGCCAGTCCAGTTCTAACGAACAAACAAACTGCCTTCGGAGTCAGCGGCTTGGTATGCTGAACGGAGAAGCGCCGGTACTCTTGTTCAGTTGATCGATGAGAGCCTGTTCTTTCTGGGCCAGGTCGGGGCGTCCGAGTTTTTTGAACTGCTCCTTCAGCTCTGTTCTGGTGTAAGTATCGCTGAAAGCCGTTTCGGAGGCCCTTTGGAAGACGCTGAGCGCTTCTTTTGTGCGGCCTTCGGCCGCGTAGAGCTTGCCCAAGTCCATCAGCATGCGCGGAGCCGGTGTTTCGGACGTGGCCTTTCGGTAAAGTTCAATAGCTCTTTCGCGCTCTTTTACCCCCTGGTTTTTGCCCTTTTTGGAGAGTTCTTCGTAGCGACTGCGGTAGTAATCTGCCAGCACGGCCAGCAAACCCACGTCGCCGGGGCGCTGTTTAAGAGCTTTTTCATACGCCGCCGCGGCCTCTCTCAGTTTGGCTTCGCGCTCTTTGGGTTTATTGTAGAGCCGGTTCGCCTCCATGGCGAGGTGGTACCCGCGGATGCCGTCGTCTAATATTTCGACGCGCATCTTCTTCTTAGTTTCGTCCAACAGCTTTTGAAGCTCTTGATACGCACGGGCCTGCTGAACCCAGGATGCAACGCGCTTATCCTCCAGCTTGATGATGTGGTATCCGTAAATGGTTTTCACCAGTCCGGATATCTCGCCCGGCTTCAGAGCAAAAGCCGCTTTGCTGAACTCTTGAACCATTTGGCCGTACGGGAAGTAGCCCAAGTCGCCGCCTTTTTTCTTGGTGCCCTCATCCTCCGAGTATTTTCTGGCGAGGGCCGCAAAATCCGCCTTTGGAGCCTTGGCTTGGCGCAGAACATCCTCTGCGATTTTTCGGGCTTCCTCCTCCGGGTGGGCTTTG
>JBMFPP010000535.1:0-1681 GCA_049969055.1 Armatimonadota bacterium
CTATGATCTCTTCAAGCTCTGGGTGCCCCAGTGCGCCCCGAACCGGAACCGCCTCCGGAAGAGAGGCTTTGATCCCCAGCATGCGCATGGCCGCCGGATTGTATAAAACCAGCTGACCTTCGCGGTTGGTTACCAAAACCCCGTCCATCATGCAGTTGATGATGGTGCGACTGCGGCTTTTCTCTTCCGCCAGCGCTAAAAGGCTTCGCTCGCGCTCCTCGCGGAGGCGCCGGGCCTCCAACAGCCACCGGCGGCGTTCCAGCCCCTTGTTGATCATGGACATCAACTCGTCGGGAGTGAAGGGTTTGGGAAGATACTCAAACACTCCGCGTTTGGTGGCCTCCACCGCCGTTTGAATGGTGGCGTATCCGGTAATCATTATGCAAACCAAATCGGGGTCGATCTCATGAAAGGTTTGTATTATGTCCATGCCGCTTACGCCCGGCAGTTTCATATCCAAGAGAACCAAATCGAAGGCGCGCTTTCGAGCAAGCTCCACAGCCTCTTCGCCGGTAGCGGCTACTTCAGCGCAGTACCCCATGGCGGTTATAACGCGCCTGCATCCCTCTCTTATTCCAAGCTCGTCGTCAACCACCAGGATGTTGGCCGGTTCGTTCATAATGGCTGCCCCAATGCAAAACTGCTCTGCGGAACCGACCTCCGGGGCCACCGAAAGCCGGTTCCGCAGAAGTGAAACACAGCTACTCGTTCCTTCTGGCGCGGTACTTGGCCAGTATCTCTGGTATTTGGTCCGGCTCGAGTTGCCCGTAGACGTCGTTGTTAATCATTACCACGGGAGCCAAACTGCAAGCACCTACGCATCTTGCATCCTGGATAGAAAACAAACCGTCAGGCGTTGTTTGTTTCGGCCCGATGCCCAACTCTTCCTGCAGGGTTCTCATAATGCGGTCTGCTCCTTTGACATAGCAGGCGGTGCCGAGGCAAACGGAGATGTTGTACTTGCCTTTTGGGACCAGCGAGAAATACGAGTAGAAGGTTGCAACACCGAACACCTCTGCGGTTGGAATGTTAAGCTTCTGGGCCACACGGTTCATAGCGGCCTGCGGTAGGTATCCGAACAGCTCTTGCACGTGGTGGAGCACCGGAATCAGCGCCCCTTGAGGATGTTCCGGGTCGCGAACCTGCTCAATGAATTCGTCCAGCTCCCGCCAGCGGTCGCACGGCGATATCACATTTGTTTGAGAAACCATAGAAACTAACCCCCATCATCAACCAATTCCGGGCGGTATGCGCCGGTAGTAGAAGGTATGCAGCAGCTCGTGGGCTTTTTCGCTCAGCGGATGCCCCAAGAATTCTTTGTAAAGCTGTTGAACGTCGGGGTTTTCGTGCGCAAAGCGCCTGGGTTTTCCTCTATCCTCGTTGTAGAGAGCTTCTGCCCTCAGCCTGAGGATCTCTGGGTCCAGCGGCACGGCATCGTAACCGGCGTAGGGCTGACCCCCGCCGCCGACGCATCCGCCTGGGCATCCCATAATCTCGATGAAGTCAAGCTTCATCTCGCCGGAGCGCACGGCCTGCATCAGCTTGTAAGCGTTGCCCAATCCATGGGCCACCGCGCACCTCAGCTTCATCCCCTTAACTTCCGTCTCCATCGTTTTGATGCCGTCCAAGCCTCGGACCGGCAGTATCTCCACATCCGAAGGGTTGCTTCCGGTAAGCATCC
>JBMFPP010000536.1:0-1636 GCA_049969055.1 Armatimonadota bacterium
GCTTCCGCTACATCGGGTTTACTCTTCTTGCTGGTGCATCTGCTGACGAATGCGCTCCTCCTCCTTCTCGTCTTTCAAGCGGCCTTGGTCCGTGAGTATGTGCGGAGTGATGAAGATTGCCAGCTCGGTGTTCTGCTCGCTTTTGCTTTGACTGCGGAACATGTAGCCCAAGAACGGTATATCCCCTAGGATCGGGATTTTCCGCTTGGTATTGAACTCCTGCTTTAGGACCAAACCGCCTATCACAACTGTTTCTCCGTCTTTAACCCGCACCGTGGTTTCTGCGCGCCTGGTGGACAGCACGGGCAGTCCGGATACGGGATCCACCTCGCTGATGTTGCTGACTTCCGGCTCAATGCGGGTTGTTACCTCGCCGTTCCCGCCGGTCCACGGCGTTACGTCCAGCTTCACACCAACGTCCACTCCCTGTATGCGCTCAGTTGTTCCTCCGAACTGGGTGTACTTCACCAAGATGAACTTCTGGGCACCGATGAACAAGCGCGCTGTTTGCCCGTTCAATGCGGCCATCCGCGGTCTCGAGCGTATTCTGGCCCTTCCTTTCTGCACAAGGGCTTCCAGCCTGGCTGAAAAATCTCTCGGGAGCTGTCCTATTGTGCGGTATGTGAGATCCCCGGTTGCGGTATCCATGGAGGCTTCGCCGGTTGGGCTGGTGAATTGAATTCCCAACGCTTGTTTGAGGTCGGACGTGTCGGTAAATTCAACCGCAAGGGCCTCTATCATAATCTGCGGCGAAGCGATGTCAACCTTCTGTAGGTCTCGGCCGATTTTATCCAGCATTTGGTTGGGTGCGGTGGCAACAACAGCATTCTGCTCGTTGTTCGTGTGGAGATACTGAAACAAAAATGTAGGGAGCAGACCGGAAGCGGCCTGTGCCCTCAGGTATTTCATTGGGAAGGAGCGGGTGCCGGAAAGGTGGTAAGTGGCCAAATCCTGCGGAAGACCCTGAGCAAGCATATACACGCCGCGAACTTTGGAAAGAGCCAGACCGTAACCCGTGGCGATACTGCGTATTACCTCTTCAACAGGCATTTTTTCGAGGTAACAGCTCACCAGTTTCCCGCCGGTTTTGCGCTCTTCATCGGTGTAAATTAGATCCCGGTCGTCGATGGCTATCTCCACGCCGGTTTTGCGCGCTATCTCGGCCATAACCACATGAAGGTTTGCACGGGTTGCAATCACAGTGAGCAGGCCGTCTTCATAGGTAACCTCAAGCCTGGTTTCCCCGGCGTTGGTACCGACTCCCGAGGTTCTGCGGCGGGATGTTTCGAGCGTTCTTTCGCTGTTCACGGTGACAATCACGCTCTGCTGGTCCGGGCTTTGAGTTACCGAGAATGTGGATGGTTGAAACAGCATAACCGTCATCAGAACGCCAACCCCCTCCTTAGCGTCCTGCGGCACCGACATCTGCACGAAGGAAACCGGAAACATCGAAACGTCTATGAAAGACCGCCCGCTGTACCTGGCGCCGGGGAAGCGGATGGTGAACCGCTCCATCTTCCGCTCGCCGAAGTCCCAACGGCTGATTCGGCCTTCCGGCATCCAATCCAAAACACCGTCGGACTGAACAATGATTTGAACCCCGTTGGAGAGCTGTCGGGCGGTAACGTCGGTGATG
>JBMFPP010000537.1:0-1634 GCA_049969055.1 Armatimonadota bacterium
CTAGTATCAAGGTCTTTTGTAAAACGAACCTCTCCACCCCGCTTCTCCGGGCCGTAGCTGGATATGCCCAGAAAATCCAGCGCCACCGGAACGGTTATGTGTTTGGACAGGTCCGTTAGGAAGTATACCCCTCCCTTCAGGATGGTGACTAAAAGGACCTCCTCACCCTCGTAGTCGCGCGATATCCGGCGGGCCAGCGAGCGCACCTTTGCCTGAATCTGCCTTTGGGTGAGCAAAACCTCGCCTATATACTCAGCCATAGCACCTCCGTTGGTTATACACTGTGCCATTCACAATTTTCGGCGGTGAGCATATAAATTGACAGTGCCCAAAAACGCGAAGTGTGCCCTGAAGACGGCGCCTCTGCCAAGAAGCCTTGCATAACTCCCCGCCGGCTCGGCAAAACCTGCTGTTCCACCGCGCCCGATGAAGGAACAACCTGTGAAGCTGGTGAAGAGAGACGTAGTAAACAACTGCTGTGAACATAATGCTATGGAAAAGGTTTTAATACCCGGCACGGATCTTTCTGTTTCCCGAATTTGCCTGGGCACCGGAGGGCTCGGCACCACGGTGAACCGAGAGGATTCTTTTGCGCTCCTTGATGAGTACACCGCCTTGGGCGGAAACTTCATCGACACAGCCCATGTTTACGGGAACTGGTCATCTCCAATCCCGGGCATGAGCGAAAGAACTATCGGAGCGTGGCTGGCCGAGCGCCGCTGTCGTGAGAAGGTTGTTATTGCAACAAAGGGCGGCCACCCAGACATCAACCATATGGATATCCCCAGGCTTTCTCGCGAGGAGGTAATGTCTGACCTCCACGAAAGCCTAGAGCGCCTCGGCGTTGAGCACATCGATTTGTACTGGCTGCACCGCGACGATCCGTCTCGGCCTGTAGGCGAAATTTTGGACACATTGGCCGAAGCTATGGACCGCGGCCTTATCCGCTGGTACGGCCTGTCCAACTGGAGGGTTCACAGACTGCGGGAGGCAATCGAGTACGCCAATAAGAGCGGTTTTGCCCCACCTGTTGGAAGCCAAGTTGGCTGGAGCTTGGCCGACCGGGTTCTGGAAACGCTCGGCGATCCAACAATGCTGTTTGTGGATTCGGAAACGCGCCGTTTCCATGAGGAAACAGCTCTGCCGCTTATGGCCTATTCCGCGCAGGCCAACGGCTTCTTCAGCGGGAGGTACAAAAGGTCCAACTTAGGCGTGTCTGACAGCCCTGTGCTTAAATGGTACGGCACGGAGGAAAACTTCAACCGCTTAGAGCGCGCTGAGCGTCTTGCCAAAGAGCTGGGCTGTACTCCAAACCAGGTTGCGCTGGCATATCTCATTGCACAGCCGTTTCCCGTTTTCCCCGTGATCTTCTGCAGGACCATCGAGCAACTGCGCGATTCGTGCGGCGCTGTGAATGTGAAGATTACCGAGGAGCAGGTTCGTTATCTTGAGGCCGGCGGCTAGAGTTTTGACCTTGGAGGGATTTCCACTCTCTGGCTAAAGCGGTTGGGCGCCAAGGCTTGGTAAGAAACAAGCTTCCAATGCTGAATGCTGATGCCCCTGCTCTCTGCAGCTGCTTCATGTGGCTTATGCTTTGTATGCCGCCGCCGGCAATTATTGGAGTGGAAACAGCT
>JBMFPP010000538.1:0-1621 GCA_049969055.1 Armatimonadota bacterium
TGCCGGCTCACCGGAGGAAACCTTGGAAGCGACAGCAATAACGGACGAATGCAGAAACTGCGTGATTGTAGGCGGTTCGCTTGTAACCGGCGGCGCACTTAGAAAAGCCGCTGAGGTTGGAGCAAGCGCCGTGGTTGCCGGCGGCATTATCGATAAGGACCTGGTGGATTTCCTGGGGTACGATATTGGGGTCGCTATCACAGGCCACGAGGACATTCCCATCACGGTGATCGTTACGGAGGGCTTCGGTAGAATACCGATGGCCCGAAGAACTTTCCGACTGCTTAAACTGTTGGAGGGACGAGCGGCTTCGGTGAACGGAGCCACCCAAATTCGGGCAGGTGTGATCCGCCCGGAGGTGATAGTTCCACTTGAAGAGCCCATCGGCGAATTTGACGCAGAGGGGGCTTCGGATAGGCAGGAGCTGGAGATTGGAGCCACGGTGCGCATCATTCGCCAGCCGTACTTTGGCGAGCTTGCTACAGTTACCGAGCTTCCGCCAGAACCCACGCTTATTCCATCAGGAGCAACCGTCCGCGTGCTGAAAGCCAGGCTTTCATCCGGTGAAGAGGTGGTTATTCCAAGAGCGAATGTGGAGATACTATCTGGCTAGCCAAAAGCGTATTCTCAAAAGCAAGAAACCGCCTGCAGACTCAGGTTTGGCACGGCGGTTTTGCGGTTTGTTGGGCCTCCGCGAACGACGAGTTCACGTTGGGGCCGCCGCGTTGCTATCAGCTCTCATACTTGTTTCGTCGGCGTTCGGCAGTGAGGTTTCGTTCACAAAGGCGCTGGCTCCAGGTGTTGTGCTGAAGCAGGTGGTAAAGCGCGGTGCGCCGGATCCTATGGTGATAAACGTTCTGGAAGTGAATCCAAAAGCCCCCGGCGTAAAGCTGAAGTGCATCCCTGCGGTGTTTTCAAACGAAAATGGCCCCGCCAAACGCAGAGATACTGTATCGTCTGTTGCGGCGCGCATCGGCTGTTTGGCCGCTGTAAACGCATCGTTTTTCAACATGCAGACGGCGGACACAATTGGCTTGGTTATTGCGGACGGCGAGCTGTTGAGCGAGCCGTATCCAAATTGGGTTTGTGTTGGGTGGGATTCCGAAGGGAAAGTTATGGTTGATGTGGTGACCATGCAAGCTTCGGTGGAAGCTGGTGGGCGAAAATTCCCAATCTCGGGGCTGAACCGCACGCGAAGGCAAAACGAACTGGTGGTTTACACCCGAGCTTACGGGTTAACCACACCGAACAACGCTTCTGGAAATGAGGTTGTGGTGGTGGATGTGCCTGTGCCCCTTCGCCCGGGGGTTTTCGAGGGCCGGGTGTCGCAGGTGCGCACTTACGCAGGCAGTGCTCCCATCCCGGCAGATGGTTTGGTGCTTTCCGGGCACGGCCCCGCGGCGGAGTTCATTGGGAGCCTGAGGCAGGGAGACACTGTTCGAATATCGATATCGCTCAAAGGAGCTGACGGACTGTCTTGGGACTCGGTGCAGAACGCCGTCAGCGGCAATCAATATCTAGTAAAAAACGGCAAGCCGGAAACCGCAAACCTGAAGCCGGCGTTGGATGTTCGCCATCCGCGCACGGTGCTGGGAATTAAACCATCCGGCGAAATATTGAT
>JBMFPP010000539.1:0-1603 GCA_049969055.1 Armatimonadota bacterium
CTTGCGGTGGGAGAATGGCGGGAATGAGGGCAAGCATTTCAGTATGTCTATCGGTTTCTTGACAGAACCTTGAAAAGCCCGAAATAGGGTGCTCTTGGTTTCCACTATTTTGTGATAGTAGGAGAAAGCAGAAGGCACCGCTTATTCCCGGGCAGTTGCTCGCTTGTCACAAGCTTGACAATGCGCGTGAAAACACTCACAATTACATAACGAAGATATGACATTACGGCTTAAATTACCCAAACTCTGGTTTGCTCGACGGCTCAGCATAAAGTGGAAGGTTATGCTTCCTGTTGCGTTAGTGCTTGTGGCCGGGTTTGCGCTGTATTCCTATTTTGGACTGCGGGCCATCGAGCAGTACCAACTTCACCGAGTGGATAGGGCTGCGGCTTCGTTTGCGGCGGTGGCAGAGCGCAGTTTGCGCATGGCCATGGTGCAGGATAATCCGGAGCCCGCATCTCGTCTGATGCGCGAGATAGCCAAACTTCCGGATGTAAAAGGGATGCGGGTGGTTGGCACCGACGGCAGGGTGTGGATAGCGGCCGGAGAGCCGTTTTCCGGAAGCGAGCCTGATGTGCGCGAACTGCGCCGCAGGGTTTTGAGCACTGGGAGTACAGCGGGAGCCATGGGTGCTAACTGGGTATACCGAACAGTTCGACCGGTTCCTGGGGGGCCGCGGTGCGTTCGGTGCCACGGCGACCGGCCTCTGTTGGGTTATCTGGAGGTGGAACTGCGCGCTTCGGATACCCAAAGGCAGTTGATGCTGAGCCGAAGCCGTTTGATGTGGGCAAGCGGTCTTACTTTGGCGTTTGTTGGGCTGGCTTTGGCGGTTGCCCTTCATGTTTTGGTAAGCATCCCGCTTTCGGAGCTTAGGGCCGCTATGAAACGCGTGGAGCAGGGAGATCTTTCTGCTCAAGCTGGGATTCATTCTGGGGACGAGCTTGAAGATTTAGGCCGATCTTTCAACCGCATGGTCGCCGAGATAGAGGCGAAAAATCAGCTTCTTCTCAGGTCCGAGAAGCTGGCGTCGATAGGCCTTTTGGCGGCTGGGGTAGCGCACGAGATCAACAACCCGATTGCTACAATTTCAATGTCGGCAGAGCGTCTTTTGGAGATGGAGACATGTCCGGCAAAGCGGAAGTTTCTGCAGGCGGTTTTGGAAGAGGCAAATCGGGTTACCAATATAGTTGGTAAGCTTTTAAGTTTGGAGCCGGCGAAAAACGCGTCACGCGAGCCTTTGGATTTGGAGACCGTGGTTAGGCAGGCGGTGGACGAGCTGTCGAGAGAGATCGAGCGGGCTAATGTGAAAGTGGTGTATGACCTAAACGTTTCGGATTGTTCGGTTGAAGGCCGGCAGGAACAGCTTGTTCAGGCGTTTGTTAACATAATTGACAACGCTGTTAAAGCGATGCCGAACGGCGGCGTTCTCACCCTGAAAGGCTACCGAGAAGGCTCGTGGTGCGTGCTTGAGGTTCACGATACCGGGGTTGGCATTCCCGCGGAGAATTTGGATAGGATATTCGACCCGTTTTTCACCACGCGGGAGGTGGGCGAGGGGTACGGACTTGGTCTTTCAGTAACCCATGAAATAATAGAGCGTCAC
>JBMFPP010000540.1:0-1602 GCA_049969055.1 Armatimonadota bacterium
GGCGCATCCGAAACCATCTCGATCCGCTGTGCGCTCCGCAAGCTCTTTGATAATGCGGCCCAGGAGCGCAACTGCTTCCATGTTGATTCCCGCGTGGCTGGAAGCGGCGTTGATTGATGCGCAGACGTGGGTGGTTTCCGAAAGAGCGATCGGGATGCTTTCGATAAGCGCGCGGTCTGAGCGGTTCATGCCCTTGTGGACCAAGGCTGTGTAGCCGCCGAGGAAGTCAACGCTAACTTCTTCTGCGGCTTGGTCGAGCGTGTGGGCAACTTCTACAAGGCCTTGAACACCGTGACCCGCGGCAACTACGGCTATGGGACTGACGGCGATGCGGCAGTTTACGATTGGAATGCCGTACCTTGCGGATATCCTTCGGCAGGTGGAAACAAGTCCTTCGGCGCGCGAGCGGATGCGCTCGTGAATTTTGCGGCAGAGGTGGTCCAGGCTTGGGCTGGCGCAGTCCAGCAGATTGATTCCTAGGGTTACGGATCGCACGTCAAGATGCTCCTGCTGGAGCATCTGCACTGTTGAAAGTATCTCGTCGGTGCGAAGCACGTTCAGCTCCTTTGCTTACAAGCAGATTTTGCTTTTAAGGCGGCAGGATCACGGTTCCTTTTGGCGGGGGCGAGAGACTGCGTCGAGCTCGTTGGTGGCGCGGAAGATATTTTCATGTTGCAGGTGCGCCACGAAGCCCACCTCCCGCCCGTGCTCCTCGATGTCAAGCTGTATCTGTGGGAGGTCCCACTCCTTGGGTATCGCAACCTGAAGGATCATTACAAACTGGCCGTCTCCGGTGGAATATGCGTAGAAATCTTCGATATTGATGCCTTTGGATGCCAGGTAGGAAGAGATGCGGTGGATGACACCCGGGCGGTCCTGCCCACGGGCAGTGAGGATGAACCTCTCGGAGCACTCTTTATGCGGAACCGGGGGCACCTCCTGGTACCGCTTAACACCAACCACGAACTCACCGGGTGCACCGGAGGACTCCACCGCGCATTTTATCTCCTCGGGAGTTATATTATCCGGCAGTTCCACCGACATGATTATGGTAAAGTAGCCGCGCATAACCGTTTGGCTGAGACAGGTGATGTTGCCGCCGAGGCGGTGCAGGGCACCGCTTACAGCGGCAACGATGCCAACGCGGTCTGCGGACATTACGGTCACGATCCACTCAGTCACGCGGTTGCACCCCAAACGACGGAAAAACGAAAGACCTATTCGATTCTACCACTGCGGAGTCGAACCGTCAAACATCTGCGGGGTTTCTGGTTGGCTTTTCAAAGTTCCGCCAGAGGAGTCGATGCGTACTTGCCCTCATCCCCAGCCTTTCTCCCACCGAATGGTGGGAGAATAGGTTGCTTAGCTTCTTTCTCCCGTTTAACGGGAGAGAGTTATGGTGAGGGCAAGCATAAACCTTTCCCTTATCTCCCGGCATCCCATCCACGATGGGAGGAGGGAGTCTGCTTTCCATCGCTTTATACAGCGGGAGAAGGACTGGTGGCGAGGGTCAGCCCGTCCGAAGAATGGTCGGTGCTGGTCACAAGATTCTTAGCACTCGATTTTGTAGATAACCTGGATTCCCGCCTTCGCGGAAATGAC
>JBMFPP010000541.1:0-1596 GCA_049969055.1 Armatimonadota bacterium
CGGCAACAAAGATGTGGAAACCCACATCGTTCCCCTGCTTGAGAAGCACGGGGTGGATATGTTCATTGCCGGCCACACTCACTCGTACGAGCGCGGAGTTCTCAACAACGTCATCCACATAATAAACGGCGGGGGCGGCTGCGGCGACGAGGATTACGGACGCAACTATCCGCACGTTCAGCGTTTCGGTCTCATTTTGCAGTACAGCATCATCAAAATTGATGGAAACCGGCTGGAATTCACCTGCTACGACTTTTCGGACAAGGTTTTCGACCACTTCGTACTTGAGAAGGGCAAATCCCGCACCCTCCCCGGAACACCCAAAGTGCTGACTCCGCCGACAGATGGGCCGGTGGGAACGCAAACGATTGTGGTAGTTTACCCCGACGGAGGCAGTATGCGCGTGCGGTACCGCGTTGCCATCAGAGAGAGGGCCGCCCAAGATGAGTTTTGGAGCCCAACTGTGCGTTCCTATCCAGCAGGCGAACCCACGTCGCTTCCGGTTATCTTTAAGGAGCCGGGAACTTACCACGTGATGGTGCAGGCCCTTGACGAAATGCTGAGGCCTTCCGAGTGGGCTGTTGTTGGTCCGATTACCATTAAATCTCGTTAAGCAAGAAGGAAAATATTAAACACGAAAAGAATTTCACAATGAGAAGAAGGAGAGAGGGGGTCCTGAGCGCCAAAAACCGCCGGTCTGCTGACGCGCCAGTTTGGTGGTTGGTGGGCTGTGCGGTTAAAACGAAAGGAAGGGAAGAATGAAGAAACGTTTTGCTCTGCTGGCACTGGCTTCTGTTGCGGTGCTTGCGGCTCTCGGCGCCGTCTATTCCGGATGGTGCTTAGGAGGCGCAACCAGCTATTCGCCGGTGGACATCAAGGAGGATTTTGCATCCATAATGGCGCGCATGAAGGCCGCCAAGGCCGAGGTTATGAGGCGCCATATGGATCTGCTCAATGCCCGCTACGACCTCAGCAACCGCCCGGCCAGCGGTGTGAAGATGTCAGGCGGTAAGCCCGTTCAAGAGGGCGTTCGTGTGAAGCTTCCCAACGGCATGACTTGGGAGAAGCTGGCGTCCATGAGCCCGGAGGAGATTCGGGATAAGGACCTCTTCCCTGCCGGATTTCTGCCTCTGCCGCATCCCAACCACGCGGAGGGCGGTATGGTCTTCCCCAAATTCCACATCGACCTCTTAAACAAGCAGGAGGGGAGGGATTTAACTCGGTTCGATCTGGATTTCGACCTTCCGGACCACCTCCTGCCGGAGTTCCCGCCTCCGATGTACTTAACCACGCGTCTGGATTTGGGGGATGTTTCAAAGGGCAGGCTGATCGGCTTGAGCAACTACTACGAGCTGTTCAACGGAATACTCAACCCCAAACAGATTGAGGGGCTGAGACTGCTTTTGACTCCTTTCCCGCAACAGCAGTTCAATCAAACGGAAGACCGCCGTTCGGAGAAGCCGAGCCTCGGTGTGGCCTGCTTTGACTGCCATGTTAACGGCCACACCAACGCTGCAACCCACTTGGTTGGTGACATACGTCCCCAGGAGTTCCGCCACCGCATAGACACTCCATCACTGCGCGGGGTGAATGTAC
>JBMFPP010000542.1:0-1596 GCA_049969055.1 Armatimonadota bacterium
GTCCCGCTTAAAGACCTTTGGCTCCGAAGGCAGAGCACCAAGTTTAACGGCGTTTCGTACCCTGTTCAGGTTGGCGCCGCCGCCGTCTTCACCGAAGAAGGCCGAAAGCAGTGCGACGAGCTTATTGCATACTACATGACCAACGCGCGCATCATAAGAGAAGGCCTGCAGTCCATTGGTCTACGCACCTACGGCGGAGTGAACGCTCCGTACATCTGGGTAAAAACGCCCAACGGCCTCAGTTCATGGGAATTTTTCGATAAACTGCTCAACGAGGCAAACGTTGTTGGAACACCCGGCTCCGGGTTCGGGCCCAGCGGAGAGGGCTTTCTCAGGCTAACCGCTTTCGGCAGTCGGGAAAACACCGAGGAAGCCATGGAGCGCATTCGCACCAGGCTCCAATTGTAGCCGCTTGTGCATTTGAAGAGAGGAGGTTGGTGTGTTGATCTTTGGAGATATCCTCGGGGCGTTGGCAACACCGCCCATCGGCCGCAACCGGCGCATCTCCAGCAATGAACAGCCCAACAAGAAGTTTTGGCAAACCAACATGGACTGATTGAACGCCAAAACTTCTTGCTGGAACAATGGCAACTTCGATATGACGCGCCTTGCCCCCGGCGAAACTTTCCAGCTTCCAGAGCTTGAGGGGCCGGGCGTAATCACACACATTTGGATGACCAGCCACTCCGGCGGAGTGGATGAGCTGGACTCCGTAAGCCTGAGAATATACTGGGACGGCCGCAAGGAGCCCGCTGTTGAGGTCCCCCTGAGCGAGTTCTTTGCCGTAGGCCAAGGCAGGCCGGCCGTGGTGGAGAGCCTGCCGGTTCAGGTATCGCCGACCGGCGCACTGACCTGCTACTGGCGCATGCCGTTCGCAAAGTCGGCCCGCATAACGGTTACAAACGACAACACCCAGCGCTCCACCGGCCTGTACTGGCAGGTGGACTGGATTCAACTACCTGAGCTTCCGCCGGACACCCCTTACTTCCACGCGCGGTACCGCCAAGAGTACCCTGCCCAGTACGGCCGAGATTACCTCATCGCCGACATAGAAGGTTGCGGCAAATATGTGGGCACGGTGCTTTCTGTTACATTGGCACAAGACGGCTGGTTCGGCGAGGGCGACGACTTCTTCTACATCGACGGCGAAGAGATACCAAGCCTTCAGGGCACCGGCTCGGAGGATTACTTCAACGACGCTTGGGGCTTCCGAGAACGCTCAAGCATCTGGTTTGGACAGCCCCGCTGGCAGGGATGGCGCGCCGGCGACAGCGGCATCGCCTACCGATGGCATGTCCTAGATCCCGTCGGCTTCCAGAAATCCCTCAAAGTCACCATAGAGCACAAAGGCAACCGCGAGCCGGCCGAAGACGCATGGTACATCGAAAGGCCGGACTTCTTCTCGAGCATTGCATATTGGTACCAACTGGGCGAACCGAAGCCGTTCGGATACCTGCCTCCGTGGCCGGAACGCCGAGTCCCTTGGAAAGACCTGCTTCTTCTGGAGCAGTTCCGCAAACTAAATCACACGGGTTCGGCAAAGCCGCAGATCGGAACATACGGATTTTTTCGGCGGAAGGCCGGTCATCGTTTGGC
>JBMFPP010000543.1:0-1589 GCA_049969055.1 Armatimonadota bacterium
CGACGCCCGCTGGTGCGGCCTCGGTTGCGACGTAGCGTCTAACCACATTGCTAACATCACCAGAGCATGCCAAACAACCTTCATTAAGTAACAACCCTTTATCGCACAACCCCTCCACTGCCGCCATGTTGTGGCTCACGAAGAGCACTGTGCGGCCGGCTTTGGCCACGTCGCCCATCTTCCCAAGGCACTTCTTCTGGAACGCCGCATCGCCAACCGCCAGCACCTCGTCCACCAGCAGTATCTCCGGCTCAAGGTGCGCCGCCACCGCAAACGCCAGCCGCACGTACATCCCGCTGGAGTACCGCTTCACCGGCGTGTCTATAAACTTCTCTATCTCCGCAAACTCCACAATCTCGTCGAACTTGCGGTCGATCTCCGCCTTGCTCATCCCCAGGATGGCGCCGTTAAGGTATATATTCTCCCGACCCGTAAGCTCCGGATGGAAACCCGTGCCAACCTCCAGCAGGGATGCCACCCGGCCGTGTATCTCCACCCGGCCTTCGGTGGGCTCCGTTATGCGGGAGAGGACCTTCAGCAGAGTGCTTTTGCCCGCGCCGTTGCGGCCGATTATCCCCACAACCTCGCCGTGCTTCACCTCGAAGGATACGTCCTTCAAAGCCCAGATGGTGTCCGGCTCGTCGGATTCGGCTTTTCTGCCGTTGCGGAACCAGCGCAGGGGCGCCGTGAACGCGTCGGCGATGGTGTCGCGGAGGGTGTAGTACCGCTCCTGCTTTTTGCCTATGCGGTACTGCTTGCTTAAATGCTCAACGCGGATGGCTACATCACTCACTGCTTCAATCCCCCACCCAGCATTCGCATTTGCCAACCAAAGTATACCTCTTTGCACCGCCCTTTAGAAGGCAGTTAGTGAGGGGTTTGCACCCCTCATTTTTGATAGGGGTAGTATCCCTGCCCCTCTCCCAACACTGCCCCTTACCCTGACCCTTTCCCGGCACTACCCCTCACCCCTGACCTCTCTCCCAGTTTCGGGAGAGGGGAAGGGGGTGAGGTCTCCCCATAGTGGGAGAAGGAGGAGACAAGGGACAGCTCTCCGCCTTCACCCGGAACACAGCCGTTCTATCATTCGCTTAGCCGCGTTCAAAGACTCCTCCACCTCTGCACGCGTTAGCTCAGAGCTTACAGTGAATGGATAGCGCTCTTCCACGTAGTACTGCGTTATCTTGCGGCATGCCTCTCGGAACTCCTCAAGCGATGGGTCGAAAGCAGCCGCTTCGTTGAGGAGAGTCTCCAGGTCGTGTATCCTCCTCAGCGCCCATCCGCGGTCTAGGAGGTATCCCTTCAGGTACTTCTCCAAAGCCTGCTGGATGTTAAAACCGGCACCCTCTAAGTCGTTGAGGGCGAGCAAATTCTCGGCTCTCTTAAGCTCCCTCTCGCCTATTCGGAACCAATCTTGGGGATACCTGGACTCCTCACGCCTCATAGAGTGTTTTTCCTCTGGTCAGCACCTCGCTTATGAAAACATCCCCGTACTCCAGCCGATTCTCCAGCTCTTCTGGGGTAAGAACCAGCACCTCAACCGGGATGCGGCGGTTTGGGTCGGAGATTATGCGGCTTACGTGAACCCT
>JBMFPP010000544.1:0-1574 GCA_049969055.1 Armatimonadota bacterium
CGGGCCAGCCTTTCCAGCCCACCGAAAAAGCCGGTTCGTGGCAGTAAACAAACTTCCACGTAGCTTGTTTGAACCAAGGAGAACTCAATGTTTGCTCCAGCCACCTGTACTGTGCAGAGCCCTGCTTAAAGTCGTAGTAGTTATCGAAAGCCGCAAACGCAGCGTTGCCCCACCTGTATGCATAGTAATGGCCGCGGCTTTCAACAGGTTCCCCGGAAACGGTTTCAGGATACGGAAGGAAGTGTCGAAACCATTTGGAATTGCCCTCGTGATTGCCTATAGACACGTAGCAGGGGGCAAACCGAAACACATCGCGGCTCGGGGTAAAGAACTCGGTGTCCCACTGATCTGCCACTGCGCCGGTTGTAACCACGTCGCCCACATTGATAACAAAGTGGGGATGGTGGCGCATCATCAGCCTATTCAGCCTTTCAAAGTTGTTCGGTTTCGTTCGGTTGTCGCCCAGCACACCAACAATAAACGGCCTGTTGGGACCAACATCGGTGTGGAAACTTCCAGTGCCCAGCAGTTGCCCTTCCGACTCGATGCGAAACTGATACAGTGTGTTGGGCCTTAGCTTTTTGAGGACCACCTTCTGCAGGCAGGCCGACGGAGGAACACGCGCACTGCGCCATCCCGCTTCCGCACTGCCAAAGTGCACGGTGGCGGCGGAGGGGCGGTTGGTTTCCCACATAAGTATCGCCTCGCTCTGCATAGCCCACAGCACATACGGTTGCTTGCAAACCAACAACGGGATGTATCTCTCCGGCGCCTTCCCCTCGTAAAGCTCTATCTCCCTGAACTGAACCGGCATAACGTTGTCTGCAAAGAAACCAACGCGCCCCTGCGGCACCGCGGGGTCCTCCGCTTCCAGAAGCCTGCGGCCGTTTAAATACAGGCTGATGGTGCCTCCCGCCACCAATAGGTCAACATAATTTGGGATGTAAACAGGCGCACGGTCAAAAGCGGATGCCAGCACCTCCGATTTGCCCCCGCGAACGCGAACAATCTGCACCGCCTCGCGGCCTGTAAACTGAGCGCAGTAGTAATTCTGTGGGTCGCGGAACCCGAAAACCGCACCGTGAGAAGCGCTGACCGGACCGTGCTGCAGGATAAACCTAAGCGTAATGTCGTGCGGCTGGTCGCTTTCGGTTAGGAGGAAACTTCGGTAAGGCACTGCGGCTTTTGGATCTAACTCAACGCTTCCAGATGGAAGCAGCGCCCCGCTTTCCCAAATCCAGGCAACCGCACCCTTCTTTGTAGAACCAACATCGGTTTGTTTCCAAATTCCCAAAGGAAGCGACGACGCCGGAGCAGCCGCAGGCTGAGCAACCCTAAGAACTACAGCCGCAAAAACAACCAGAACGGCAAACAAAATAGTCCTGCGCATGCTGTCAACCTCCGTATATGGCTGCGTAGTAATCCCAACTTGGGTCCGTAGCCATTCGGATGAAAGCCACCTGCCCAGCGTGGTAGTAATCCTCACAGTTCAGCATGAGGAGCGCGGAAGCAATGCTCATACGCGTGCCGAAAAGGGATACCTCTGCGTCCAGAGGCGCGCCGGCAAATTTCTG
>JBMFPP010000545.1:0-1573 GCA_049969055.1 Armatimonadota bacterium
CGGGCATTCCAATGGTGAACGTTGCAACACACCTTATGCTCGGCAAAAAGCTCCGCGATCTTGGCTACCAAGGTGGGCTGTACCCGATACCGGATCACTACGCTGTTAAAGCTCCGGTGTTCAGCTTTTCTAAGCTGGTGGAGGTGGACGTGGTTTTGGGTCCAGAGATGAAATCCACCGGTGAGATTATGGGTGTTTCCAAGAACTTCTCGGAGGCGGTTTACAAGGCCATGGTTGCAAGCGGCGTTGACGTTCCGCTGGGCGGCAGGATGATAATAACCGTAGCCGATAAGGATAAGGAGGAAGCGCTTCCCATAGCCAAGGGATTTGCGGAGCTGGATTTCGAGATATATGCCACCCGGGGCACCGCGGATTTTCTGCAGAAGCACGGGGTGCCGGCTAAACCGGTGAACAAAATCCAAGAAGGCTCGCCGCATATCTTGGAGCTGGTTCGAAGCGATACGGTGAATCTCCTCATCAATACGGCATCGAAAGACCGCCGTTCGGAGAGGCAGGCGTCGACCATTCGCAGGGCGTCGGTGGAGCGCGGAATCCCCTGCCTCACAAGCCTGGATACGGCGCAGGCGCTTTTGGAAGCCCTTCGGCACAGAAGGTGCGGCCAGCGTCCCATGTGCAAAACCATAGACGAGTACTTCCCTCTGAAAGAGAAGCGCAAGGCGTTTACCGAATAAGGCAGACAGGTTCGTAGAGAGGGCTTGGGTTCGTTTTGCCCTACGCCTGCGGCGTGTGGTATAATCTGGTTGCGTTTGCGGTGCGCCCGCCATGACCACCCTCGATCGGTACCTCGCAAAAGAGCTTGTTCTGCCTTTCCTCGCGGGGATCGCCGGGTTTGTTATGATGATGATCCCCACCATTCTCTTCGGAATGCTGGACCTCATCGCAAACCACAGCGTATCCGCGGTGCTGGTTGCCAAAGCGGCTTTGCTTCGTCTCCCCGGTTTGATGGTGTGGGCTCCTCCCATAGCCACCCTTTTCGGAGTCTCTCTGGCTGTGAGCCGCTTAACCAGGGACAACGAAATTGCGGCAATGAGGATGGCGGGCATTCCACTCCGCAGAATGCTGGTTCCAATCTTGGTTGTGGGAGTGGCGGCTAGCGTTGTCTCCTTGCTTATTAACGAGACTATAAGCCCCAGAACCAACCGCAAATTCATGCAGGTGTGGCGGGAGATCGTAACCTCGCAGTACATTCCTGAGGTCCAACAGAACGTATTTTTTACCTCGGAGAACTACTGCTTCTATGTGGGAAAGGTGGAAAGGATTGGCAAAAGTCGGTTTCGCCTTCGCGATGTAATGGTTTACGAACTGCGCTCCACGGGTTTTCCGGTGCTTACAACGGCCAAGCGGGCTGTTAGCACGGGCACGGTTTGGAAGTTAATGGAGGGCTTTCAGATATATCTGGATTCCCAGGGACGCAGTCGAATAGAAGTGCCTTTCAAGGAGATGACGCTTGACTTAAGCCAAAACCCAGAGGAGTTTTTCCTGAGCCAGAAGCTTCCCGAGGAAATGAGCGCGGCAGAACTGAAGCGCCAAATCGAGCTTTACCGAAGAAGCG
>JBMFPP010000546.1:0-1562 GCA_049969055.1 Armatimonadota bacterium
CTCGTCGACCGTAAAGTCTCCAGCTATGGTGTCAATTCTATTTTCGAGGCCGTACTTCTTGATCAGTTCCCTCGTGATTTCCAGTGTGGTAGGCAGATCGAAGATAGTGGCCTGGAGTTCCTTATTGCGTTTGGCGGCGGCGTAGCAGTAGGTACCTGGGCCGCCACCGACATCCAGCATTCGGCGCACATGCGAGAGGTCAATGCGGTCCATTATTAGGTCAGCGGTGAAGGAAGCTGTGTCGTGCATACCGAGGATAAAGGCCCTGGTGCGCTGAGCCTCGTCAGGAGGGGTTGGTAAGCTGCCTGTGCCCCTCGGTTTGCCGTGTCGGACGACGTAAGAAAGGTCGCCCCAAGACCACCAACCGTTTCGGCTGTGTCTTACTAGGTTGGCCATGTGGTACGGAGCCGATGGTACAAGGCATTGGTTGGCCGTTTCAGAGTTGGAGAAAAGGTCGCCGTTTTTTTCCAGCAGTTTAAGCGCCGCTAGAGCGTTCATGAGCGTGGTAGTTGCCCTTGGGTCGGTTCTCAGACGCCTGGCGACCTGCTCTGCAGTTTGAGGTCCGTCTGCCAGTGCTTCAAAAATGCCTATATCGTTGGCGCAGAAGAGAATGGCCGCTTTCCAGTAGCCGCGCATAAGGTCGTTTATATACTCAGCGTGGCTTTTATGATTCTGGGGCATAGCTTTTCCTCCAGTAGGGATGTTACTCCCATTCCATGGTTGCCGGCGGTTTATGGGTTACATCGTAGAAAACCGCGGCTATGGGGCCTACTTCAGCGATTCGACGCGCCATTTGTTCGGCCGCGTCCAGAGGCAGTTCGGCGAACCTGGCAGTCATAACGTCCTGCGATTCAAGCGGGCGTATCACCACGCATTCGTTGGTTCCGTCGGTGGTTAGGGGCAGGAGAATTGTTGGCATCTGGAACACGGTTTCCATTAAGCCTAGCCTGGAAAGCTCCTCCATGGCGACTGCGTCGGCTTCGCGGAGGATGTCTAGGCGCTCTCGGGTGAGGTAAGCTTCCTTGGGGCGAAGCGGCGGAATCCGCTCCGGCAGAAGTGTGTAAACCACGCGGTTTACATCCCTGACTTCGTTTGTTATCGCTGTGGATGCGGCTTCTAATGTCGGCCAATCGGTTTCCCCTTCCAGTGCGACCGGATGCGCGTAGGTGCGGTCGTCGCCCTGCACGCCTACACTGCGGACCGGAAGCACCACTGCGCGAAGGCCGAAGCGGCGTGCCACATCGGCGGCGGTATCCTGCGTTTCTTGAAGGATCTTGGGGGTTTCGCCGGTGGAGCACAAACATCTGACGGAAAGACCCGGGCCTGGGAATGGGTGCCGCCAGATCACCTCATCCGGTATCCCAAGCTGTTTGGCAATTTCGCGGACCTCATCTTTGTAAAGTTGGGCAAGCGGCTCGACCACCATCCCTCTAGCGATTAACTCCTCAACCACATCCACACGGTTGTGGTGAGTTTTAATGACTGCTGAGTGCCGTGTGCCTCCGGATTCTATCACATCCGGGTACAACGTGCCTTGACCCAACATCCAGCGATCTGGGTCC
>JBMFPP010000547.1:0-1561 GCA_049969055.1 Armatimonadota bacterium
GTGTTCGTTCCGCAGAAATGGGCGCCACGGCGCAATGCTTGACAACAGCACTTCCGCAGTAGAAGACTGCCGGTTCACCGATAACGCAGAGTACGGGCTTTGGCTGGATGATGCATCTGCGGCGTCTGGCGGAAAACTGCTTGGCTGTTCGTTCTCGGGAAACAAAGCCGGCATTTCAGCGTCTCCACCCGCCGTTGCGCTGGCGCAGAACAGCAGCTTCGAAGGCAACCGAGAGGGCGCTGTGCACGTGCGCGAGGGCGCTTTGAGCCTTCCCAGCGTTTGGCGCAGGTTGGGCGAGCCTTATATGATCATCGGCACGGTTGTGGTTGACGGCAAAGCCGCTCTGAGCGTGGAGCCGGGCACGGTGTTGAAGCTCACATCCGGAGCGGGCATCGTGGTTAACGGAGTCCTTCGCCTGGAAAGCAGCTTGAGCAACCCGATAGTCCTCACATCCTTCAAAGATGATGAGTTCGGAGGCGACACAAACGCCGATGGGGGCGCGTCGCTTCCAAGCCCTGGGAACTGGGACGGCATCGTTTTTGCCCCCACCGGAAGCGGCGTGCTGTCCGGATGCTGTGTGAGGTACGGCGGTGCCGCTAGGCAGGTTGCAGAGGGTTTGTTCACATATGGAGCTGTGTCCATCTACAGCGATGCCGTAACATTGGAGAATGTGGAGCTTTACGGCAACAGAACTGGAATCTACTGCCGCGGGGCCTCGCCGAAGATATCCAACTGCCGGGTGCTAGACAGCAGAGATATCGGTATTCAGTGCGTCGATGGAGCGTCTCCAGCGGTTTCGGGATGTACTATTGGAGGCGTTTACCAAAATCCAAACTACGGAATTGCGGCAGATGCTAAATCACTGCTGAGCACATCTGCCGAGCCGCGCATTTCTCGGAATACGCTCAGCGGCAACAAATGGGCCTTTTCCATTTCCCCGGCGGCCACAGCGAATCTGTCCGGAGATAACCGAGTGTTTGGAAATGTAAACGGGGCTGTGCTTCTCTCCAAAGGAGAGATAGCAGGTTCCGTGGTTTGGCCGGCGTTTGAGGGAGCCTACGGGTTGGCCGGCACCGTGACAGTAACGGATTCCGGCTCTCTTTCGCTTCTTCCGGGCGTGGTTGTAAAGGGACAGCAAGATGCAGGCATTGTTGCCGCGGGGCGAATTGAAGCAGTTGGGCTTCCCGAGGCGCGCATCGTATTCACATCCTTCAAGGACGACTCCGTGGCCGGAGACTCCAACGGCGATAGGAACACAACGGCCCCCCAGCCCGGAGATTGGATTGGGATAATGATGGACGGCGGCCGCGGAGCGTTTGAGTTCTGCGATATTCGGTACGCGGGGCAGTCGGTGGATTCTACTCGTCCGCAGGCCGGTCTTTACTGCAAGGGTGCATCTCCGCCCGTTAAGTCCTGCGTTTTCGAGAGCAATGCGGGGTACGGGCTGTACGGCGATGATACATCGTTCCGCCAATCGGCTGATATGCCTCTTATACAAGGGTGCTTGTTCCGCGGCAACGATTGGGGTTTGCACCTCCATTCGGAAAGCACGGTTAACCTC
>JBMFPP010000548.1:0-1561 GCA_049969055.1 Armatimonadota bacterium
CCAGTTGGCCGCCTAAGCGACTTTGCGGCTTGGAGGTTTTGGACCGGCGGGCGGTGGACAAAGGATTGGAAGGCGGCTTCGCCACTGCCTGTCCGCGACATCGGCACCGAATTCTCCGTAAGCTACCTTGCATCACTGCGCCGCTACGTGCTTGTGTACTCGCCGTCCGATCTCGCGCCGGTTATCAAGGTGCGCTGGACGGATAAACCCATCGGGCCCTGGAGCGACGCGCTCACTGCATACCGGTGCCCGGACGCTGCAGTCGGTCGAGAGGTTTTCTGCTACGCGGCTAAGGGGCATCCGGAGCTTTCCTCCGAAGGCGAGCTGTTGGTTACCTACGCAACCAACTCCTTTCAGCTTAAGGAGGTGTTGGAAAACAGCCAACTTTACTTTCCGCGTTTTGTGCGGCTGAAGTTTTTTCGCCGTCAAGAAGCTTTGCCAACAACGCCCAGTGATAAAAGGAAAGCGCCTCTCACCCACACCTCCGAGCAAGGTGCTTTACAGGAGCTACATACCGCAAGAGGAGAAAAAGCAGGCACGCAACAGCCCCGCCTACTCCACCCACACGCTCTGCGGACCCAAAATGCTTTCCACCGCCTCCACCAGCTCCGGGGAGTACGCAACCCGCATCCGCGATAGAATGAGAGCCCCGTTCCTGTGCACAACCAGCGGAAGCGGACCAGGGTGCTGTTCCAGAATCCTCTTAACCATCTGCGCCGCGCCCATCCCGCGCCCAGGAAGCCGAATGTGCAGTTTGCAGTTCGGCTCTCCCGAACCGGCTTCTTCCACAGGAATCAGCTTTTCTGCGACAACCTCCACTGTGTAAGACTCGTCATCCTCGGAGCGAACCTGGGCTTGATGCTGGACCGTGCCGCGCACAACTAAAATCTTTTCACGCCCAACCAGCTTTCCGTACTCTTCGAACACCTTTGGGAAGAGGCTTACAGAAACCGAACCGGTTAAATCCTCCAGAGTGAACTGCATCCACTCTTTTCCGCTCCGCTTGCTTATTTTCCGCCGGGCGGCGGTGACTATGCCCGCCACGGTTACCTCTTGACGGTCCTCCAGCTCACCCAGTTCCGCTATTGACGTTGGTTCGTACGGAGCGATGCTCTCCTGCACATGCCTCAGCGGGTGATCCGAGAGATACACGCCCAGCAGTTCCTTCTCCAATGTCAGTTTTTTCTTCAGGTCCATCTCGGGTACGTTCGGCAGTTCCGGGTCTTCCTCAGATTCGCCCGGGCCGGAGAAGGCAAAGAGGCTGGTTTGCCCGGTGGCGCGCTCCCGCGCGGCGCGCTGTGCCGCGGCTATGGCGCTGTCCAACACCGCCAAAGAGCGGGCGCGGTTAGAATCCAAAGAATCGAATGCTCCAGCTTGGATAAGCGCTTCGATGCAGGCCCTGTTAACAACCGCCGTATCAATCCGCCGACAGAAGTCGAAAATGCTTTTGAAAGGCCCCTGCCGCCTTGCCTCTAGTATGGCTTCTATGGCACCTCGCCCAACCCCCTTGATAGCCGCCAGGCCAAACCGAATGTTGCCGCCATCAACTGTAAAATCCACA
>JBMFPP010000549.1:0-1558 GCA_049969055.1 Armatimonadota bacterium
TGAGGTACGACCAGATAGAGCAGTATCGAATATCGGTGCGCAACCGAGGGGAAAGGCAGGCTGAGGTACGCTTGGTGGAGTACATAACTCCGCCTTGGACCATGCAGGAAAGCTCTCACAAATACGAAAGGGAGGCAGCAGATAAAATTCGCTTCACCGTAACCGTTGCCCCGAACACCGAGGAGGTTATTACCTACAAGGTAAGCCGCCAAATTGTGCAGGGTTAACTGCGCTGGCTGTAAATGCAACCGCGTGCCGGGTTGAAAAACCGAAACCAGAATCCTTTTTCCACGCTCCGAACGACGTTGACGTTTAATGCGCCTGCTCTTGTATAATCGATGCGGAGGTGGAAAGATGCCTAAGTCTAAGCTTCGCTCGAACCATGGTGGTCATGCCTTGACAAAAGGCAAGGGTAGCGTTTACAAGCGCTCCTATTTGAAGCGCATTGACCAACGTGAGCTGAAAGCTTATCTTATCGAGCAGGCATCCTCCACTAAGGCGGAGAGCTGGGCGTCTCCAGCGTGATTCTCCTCTAGTGGACTCACCAAACGTTGGTGAGCCGGGGGCAGGGCAGTAAAACTCGATGGTTGCGGCAAAGAGGCCAAGCTGAAGTTGTCGAACGAAAAGGAGTTTTGGTGTTCAGTTAATCTCTGTTTGTCCGCCAAAACTTCTTTCCAGGTTGTTTCCGCATTCGCTGCGGTATTTGGAATCCGCTGTCCTGCCCCCGGATTTTCACGCAGAGGATCCTCGGAAGCGCTCCCTTCGAGGACAACCGCTTCTTGGAAACAGTGCCCTATGAGTTTGTTCAAGTGGGGCTTTCTGCTTTTGGCGGTTCTCGGGATTGTTTGTGCGGCGGCTCCATATTCGGCGGCAGACTCTCCGGAAAAAGCTTACCGACTGGTGGTGTTTGTGCTGGACCGCGTATCGCTTCGCGATGTGATGGACGCCCGTGCTCCAACAATCCAGAAGCTTCTGTTTGAGTCTGCTGTTGGGCTCATGAACACTGTTGGTGCATCCGCGCGGACCCCCGAAGCCGCATACGTTACCATTTCCGCGGGTGCCCATGCCGCCGCCGCATCTCAGGCCGGTGAGTTCGTTGGTGCTTGGGAGCGGCTGGAAGAAGGCAGTGCTTGGGAGATTTTCCTGCGGCGCACCGGCGTTAGGGCTTCGAAGAGCGCACTTCTCTGCCTTGGTCTTCCCTCAATACTAAACTCCAATTTTGAAAAGGCTACCGGGGCGACCCCGGGAGCTTTAGGGCAGATGCTCTCACAGCTCGGCAGGACGGCATGCATAGGATGTCCCGATGCGCCGAAGCCTCAAGCTTCGGTTGAACGGCTTGCCCCGCTTGTGGTGATGCGCAGAAGCGGAATTGTGGACGAAGGGGATATAAGTTCGGATCTGCTTCGCCGCGACCCAGCGGCGCCGTTTGGTGTATCTACGGATCCAAATAAGCTGGAACGTGCCTTTTTGAAAATCAACGCGGCTGCGGTTGTGGTTGATCTGGGCGAAACGTCCCGCGCCGAGGCCTACAGACCGTGGCTGGCTCCCGAGGTGGCAC
>JBMFPP010000550.1:0-1553 GCA_049969055.1 Armatimonadota bacterium
CTGTGACGGCAACGACCTGCCCGCTTCCGTACAGGCCGTGGTTCTGCCAAGCGGTGTGCACGCCTGTTATCTCGCGCGCTCTGTCGTTGAAGAACCGAGCCCCCGGCACGGGCTCGATCCACTCCACCGCCGGCAGTTCAGACAGCCTCCTGATTGTGGAAAAGGCGCCCTGCACCCGCAGAAGCCCGCCGGAAGCTTTCTGCACCGATAAGCCCTGCTCTTGTGCCGCCGATACCACGGAATCTTCGCTTTCACCGGCGAACAGTTTGATGTATGCTTTTCCCGGGGCGTCGGAGTCCGGCAGTGCCGGTGAGAGCTTGTACTCGGGCTTATAGGGGCCGACCCAGGAAACGGAAGGAAGCCGGGAGAGCAGAAACGCTTTTTCCGGGGCAATCCGCACAATGAAGGCGTCTTCGGGGATGTAAACCAGCGGTTCGGCTCCGCACCGGCGCAATTCGGCTTTGTCGGTTTTGCGGATTGGACCGCGGAGCTGAACAATCAGATAGCGCGGCTGAGATTCGTCCTCGATAAACTGCCCTGGGGTGGTAAGAAGCGTTCCGGTTCGCAAAAGAATTTTTTTCCCCGCCGAATTGATGCTTCCTTCCCGATTGAAATCGGTCCTACTGCCGAGGGCGGTCGGCGCAACACATAGGGCGATGAGAATTATCAGCGCGTGGGATGCTAGCGACATGGTTTCTTAACCTGTTCAGCAGTTGTTGGGAAACCAAACCCACTGAGAACAAGGATGCACTCCCAACAGTGTTGGACGCCGAACAGCTGGTGAATGTTTCCTGTTGTTAAGCTGACGGGTGCAGGCAAGCTTTAGCCGGTGGGGGTGATGATCACGCGGCGGTCGGGTTCTTCGCCTTCGCTGTAGGTGCTAACCCCCGGCTCGTTCGCCAATGCGAGGTGTATGATGCGGCGTTCTGCTGGAGGCATCGGCTCCATAACCGCCTCTTGCCCTGTTTCTCGGACCTGCCGCGCCACCTGCAGTGCAAGCCGCCTCAGCGCTTGTTCGCGGCGCTCTCGGTATCCTTCGGCATCCAGCATCAAGCTCACTTTGGTTTTCGCTTTGTGGCAAACCATTACGTATAAAAGGTACTGCAGAGCGTTGAGCGTCTGTCCGTGGCGTCCTATCAGCAAGGCAACATCTGGACCCTGCATTTCCAGCACGATTTTATCCGGTTCACTGCGGGCCTTCACGGAGACTTTGAATCGCATTGCGCGGAGTATAGACTCCAAAAGGCTTTTGGCAAGCTCAGCAGTTTCTCTGGGATTGAAAGAGGGTTTTTCTTCCGCCGGAGCTGTTTCGGGTGTTTGGGCTGAGGCTCCGCTTTCCAGGACGGTAACGCGTATGCGCACCAGGCGGCCGCTAAGTCCCAGAAAACCCCGTACTCTATCTTCCAGAATCTCCACGCTTACCTTATCTTCTGGCACTTTAAGCTCTTCGAGAGCTGCTTTTTTAGCTTCTTCAAAACTTCTGCCTGTTTTTTCTATGGATATTGCCACTGCTGTTGCTCCTCCGAAGCCCTTTTACTTGCGGCGCCGCTTCA
>JBMFPP010000551.1:0-1544 GCA_049969055.1 Armatimonadota bacterium
CCTCCCAAACTGCGAAGCCGTCTTACACACCCCCTATGAAGCGAGAATTGACACATTCAATCCCGTTCTGTAAGCTTAAGTCTTGTAAAGGCCGCGATCGTTAACTCCGCAGGAAGCTAACCAAAACAACCCGCGGCAAAGGAGGTTCCGGATGATCACCCGTCGTTTAACCAGGCTAATCGGCGAACTGTTGGCTGTGACTCTACTGACTGGACTGCTCACAACCGGATCAAATGTCCGAGCCCAAGGCGGCAAACCCCAGCCGGAAAAGATCCCTGAGAAAGTGATGAGCACCCTGAAAGCCAAGTTTCCCAAGGCTAAGATCCAAAAGTGGGCTAGGGAGAAAGAAGACGACGTTGTTGTCTATGACTTTGAGTTCACCCAAAACAGCCGCAAGTTCGAAGCAGACATCAGAGAGGACGGCACGATCCTTAATTGGGAAGAAGCGATCTCACCCAAGGCCCTGCCGAAGGCTGTAAGAAAGACTGTGGATACCAAGTACCCAAAGGCCACCATCAAGGAGGCCATGCGAATCTCCACGGTGAAGAACAAAAAGAGCACGCTGGAAGGATACGAAATTGTTCTAGTAACCGCCGACAAGAAAGAAGTTGAGATCACCGTGGCTCCTAACGGCAAAATCATTGAGACCGGAGAGGAGAAAACACAGAAATAACGCCCAGATTGTTATCCAGGTGCACTGAAACTGGACTCTGGCAGTTAACCTTCTGTGCCATCTGCTGAAGCAGAGCTTCATCAGAGAAGCACGGCAGGGAGAAAAGAATAAACTCGCCCTCAGCCTTTCCCTTTACTCCGGTACAGCTCGCCAGCCGGGCTTAACAAGCTTGGCCACTTCCACGGCGCTCAATCCACGGGCTGGCTGAACTACACATACCGCCTGCCTGTTAACTACCTGCTTAACAACCGCCCGGCATGCGGCTGTCGGCCCACCCTGCTCATTCGGGGACAGCACCAGAATGCTCCCAACCCTGGGCGCAGGCCCATCCTCCACGCGAACTGTCACCAGCCCGTCTGGTGTTTCAACCCTTTCCACAACCCACTTCACAGCACGCGAAGCCGCAAAACCCCAGCCGGGACGCATCCCACCTTGAACGGCGGCAGGCCGTTGATCATTCGGCAAGGTGTATTGGCGCCAGATTCCAACCGCAAACCAGAGCAGGACGATCCCCAGCACAGCCCCGGCAATACCCAATAAGAAGTTTTGACGTCCAATTAGTTTCTGCTTGCTTGTCAAAACTTCTTGAGCACCAACCGCCCTCCTGCGAAAAGCAGGTAGGTCCTTCTCAAGCAGGCGGTAGCTTATTCTCTCCCAAACCTGTTCTGGGGGCGGTGGTTCCAAAGCCAAGGGGACCAAACTCCTGATCTTCTGCGCGCCTTCCGCAAACCTGATCAACTCCTCTCGACACCTATGGCAAACAGCAAGGTGCCTCTCAACTTCAGCACGGTGCATTTCGTTCAACTCGCCGTCATGGTACGCCGGCAGATAGCGCCTCACTTTACCGCAAAACATTTGCTTCGTCCTCCAG
>JBMFPP010000552.1:0-1537 GCA_049969055.1 Armatimonadota bacterium
CCTTACACTGAGGCTGGAGAAGAGGAACTCCAGAGTATGGGCACTCTGCAGTGCCGACCGCAGGCGGTGGTTCACGGTTGGGCAAACCTCGTTTGCTGCGAAGGACCCAGTGGAAGCCGGCCTTTTTGCAAGCGGGTATATCGACCGCAGTATCTATCCATCCGCTCACAAACGCGGCACCCTCACTCGATTCCGAAAGCTGTGGCTTTGGGCTGAACAACCCGAATCTCGAGTAGAAACTGAGGTTTTTTCATCATAATTGTCAACATACTGCAAAATCCTTGGGAAAGCTGTGCGGCCTTTTCATATGCTTGTTTCTTCCACAGGGTTCTGTCTTTCCAAGGCTTTTTCGCTCTTTCCAAGCAGAAGAAACGCGGGAACAAAAGCCGTAGGAAGCGTGGATTTTCGCTCGCAGATACCTTACTTTCTCAATCTATTATATCAATGAACTGCAGATTTTTTCGGAAGCATCAAAGGTTTCTGAAAAGTTTGTGAGGATTTTGAGACGGTCTTGTGGTATCAAATAGAACAGGCCGAGGGCTGTTGACCACTCACTGGTACAAGGCAGGAGCTTAAGCGCGAGGTGTTCAGAAGCAGGCATGGACCCCTACGCACGAGTACGCCTCGGCCTATTTGTTTGATTACGGATGGAAAGCACGGCTGTATTTGGCGGGTTGTGCGCAGCAGCGTTGGTGCCACTTCTGCGGCCCGAAAGAGGCTGTGGCTGTAGGACCCTTGATGGAGGGGAAGAAACCAAAAAAGGCCGGCTTTATTGAGCATCTCTGAAACGGCGGTTGTGGTTGAAGCTGTTTTGCTTACAGCAGACAGCTCTCGGGACGTGGAGAAATGTGCGCTTGGTTACTGCCGCTTGCGATCGGGGTTCAAATTTTGGGAGCACCCTCTCTGGAAGTGGGCGCTGTTCCAGCTCCCGAATGGGAACGGCTTTTCTTCAGCGAGAAAGGTTGGATCGGTTCGGACTGCGCTTATTCGGTGCCGCTGGACGGGCGGAGGGTTTTGTGGCTTTTCGGAGATACTTGGGTTGGTGAAATTCGCGGCGGAAAGCGGGTAAACGCCGGGATGGTTCTCGGCAACACCATTGCTGTTCAAGAGGGGCTGGATCCCCGGTTGGCGAGGGTACGGTTTGTGTTCGGCATCGAAAACGGTGGAAAGCCAACCGCTTTTGTTAAGCCGCCGTTTGGATTATCGCCTTCCGATATAGGGTTTTGGTTTGGGCACGGGATCGCGGTGGAGGGACGGCTGTGGCTTTTTATGAGCTACATGAAGCGAACAGAAAAAGGCGGGGTTTTTGGGTTTCGCACGGACAGCAGTTGGCTTGCGGAGATCCCAAACGCAGCCGAGCCGCCGGAGCAGTGGCGCTTTACGTTCCACCGCGTTCCTTACTTCCTCTCCGGTCCAGAGCGGCGTGTTTCCTACGGGGCCGCCCTCCTGCGCGAAGGCAGATGGGTTTACATTTACGGTGTGTTCGAGGATCCAAAAGAAAAACCTTTTGGCCGTGCACTGCTTGTCGCGCACACCC
>JBMFPP010000553.1:0-1529 GCA_049969055.1 Armatimonadota bacterium
TGACGACCTCCAAGCTATGGTGGCGCGCAACCTCAGCGTTCGGGAGAGGGAGGTGTACAAAGCACAGGTTATCGTGGAGCAGGAAGCCGAGGAGTTCATGAGGTGGCGGCGAACGCTGTCTGTAGCCCCGGTTTTGGCGGACCTTCAACGGAGGTTTGAGGATATTCGGCAGGCGGAGCTGGCCAAAACAGAGCGCCGCTTTAGCCATCTGTCGGAGCGAGACCGTGAACTGCTTGACCTGCTTACCAAGGGCATCGTAAAGCGCATCTTGAAAGAACCCATACGTCAACTGAAGGATCATGCTGAAACCCCAGACGGCGCTTCTTACCTACGCGCGGTGCGGCATCTTTTCGGATTGGACGGGGTGGATGAAGGCCCAGAGCACCGAAAGCCCAACAAAAGTTCAAGCGGCGAACCTTCCAACGGTGTTGGCTTTGATGGGCAGGCTGATGACGGTATGCGTCAAGGAGGAGTGCAAGCGTGAGCGCCGCATCGCACTGCTTTTTCGGAATAGCGTATGTTTTGTACTTTCTGTCTGCCATTGGTTACGCGGCAAACCTGATTGCGCGCGGCAGGGATCGATCGCGCAGCGTGTTCTTTGCGGCCGCTTTGGGTTTTGCGTCGCACACGACAGCGTTAATCCTGCACGGTTTGGCGCAGGGCCATGCTCCTTTCACCACGCTGTTTGAATCTGCATCGTTTTTGGCGTGGGCTTTGGTGCTCATATTCCTGGTGGTAGACCGTAGCTACGGACTGCCTTCGCTCGGCGCTTTGGCCATGTCAATGGCGTTTTTGATCATATTCGCCGCGTCAACACTGCCGCCCAACGGCCACGATCCTTTGGTTACTAAAAACCATTCGTTGAAAATTCACATAGCCATGTCCCTCTTGGGTTATGCAAGTTTGGGCATGGCTTTTTGCACGGCAGTAATATACCTGCTTCAAGAGCGTCGACTGAAGAGCAAAAAGTTTGCCATGGGCTGGAAACTGCTGTCTCTGGAAGATGCGGACGTTTTGGCGAACCGTTTGGCGGCAGTGGGCTTTGCGCTTTTGACCATGGGCCTGATCACCGGCTTTATCTTTGCCTCCAGAGAGTGGAAGGGCTTTTGGTTGGTTGACCCCAAGGTGATCACGTCTGTGGCGGCTTGGTCGGTGTATGTGGCCTATCTTTACACCCGCGACGTATGCGGCTGGCGCGGGAGGCGCACGATGCTTCTCCTTATTGCCGGGTTTATTGCTGTGCTGGCGGGCTACATAGGCGTAAATGCGGCGGATGTTGGGCGGCATGCCTACCGTCCGCGCCTGTTCGGAACAGCTGTTACCCGGCCCAACGGCGCCAAAACCGATGCCGTAGAAAACGGCCGGTTTGACTGCCGCACGGTTGCGAAAACGCCCGCATGCCGTTGTTTAACCCTCGGCACGGCGGGCGAACATGCAGAAGCTTTTGGGTGTAAGAGTTAGGCGGACAACGCCTTAACAGCTTGAGCTATTGCGCGGATATGCTCGGGAGTGGTGCCGCAGCATCCGCC
>JBMFPP010000554.1:0-1529 GCA_049969055.1 Armatimonadota bacterium
AATTGGTATTCCGGAATCGGAGCTTCCGCGCATCTTCGTCCGCTTCTACCAGGTTGAACGCGCGGTTACCAGGAAGACCGGCGGCACAGGCCTAGGATTGGCAATTGTGAAGAATATTGTGGAGGCCCACGGGGGTAACATAAGTGTGAAAAGCACTGTTGGTCAGGGCTCTACATTTACATTTACTCTTCCAGCGGCAGGTCGAGTGCGGTTTGCCGCGGCCGAAAATACCTAGCAAAGGAAATTTAATTATGCAGGCCAAAATACTGCTGGTTGAAGACGAGCCGGAAAACCAGCTCGTTATCGGCCTTATATTAACTACCGAGGGATACACCGTGATAACAGCCGACAGGGGCGACACGGTCGTTAAATTGGCCACCGCCGAAAAGCCGGACCTTATACTTCTTGACGTTATGATGCCCGAGATAAACGGATACGAGGTCCTGGAGCGCCTTAGAAGCAATCCGGAAACTGCTGGAATACCAGTGGTTCTGCTCACCGCACTGGCACAGGAAAAGGATGTGGAAAGGGCGGTGGAAGCCGGCGTAAACGGCTTCGTTGCTAAACCGTTTGAACCGGCAGAGCTGATATCTTGTGTTCGCGCCGCGCTGTCTCACTCTCAACAGCCAATAACAGGTTCAAAATCCTTAAGTGCCGGGGTTGACAATGAATAACGATACACCTACTCTTGCACAGTGTGAATTAAAAGAGTGTACAGACCCTCGCTTTGCGTTTAATGATATCATCTGCAGATACGAACGCCAGATTTTCAACCTCGTCTACAGATATACCGGTGATTATGATGACGCTTGCGATATAGCTCAAGAGGTTTTCGTTAATGCATATAAATCGCTTTCCGAGTTTCGCGGTGACTGCAAGATCTACACCTGGCTGTGCCAAATAGCCATAAACTTGTGCCGAAGCTACCACCGTCGGCGCCAGCGCGAACAACAGCACCTCGGACCGTCTTTGGATGAAATGTACGAGGATGATTCCGGCGACCAATCTACCTGGGAGATTCCCGGGGATACCGATCAGCCCGATGTAGAGTACGAGCGCCGGGAGCTTCGGCAGATGGTGCACAAAGCCATACAAACCCTCCCTCCAAACCACCGAGAAGTGCTTCTGCTTAGGGATATCGAGGGGCTGTCTTACCAAGAAATATCGGCGATTACCGGCTTGCCCATCGGTGTGGTTAAAACAAGGCTTCACCGCGCCCGCCTTTCCCTCAAAAAACTGCTGGAGCCAGTTGTGATGGGATGAAGACGGATACACCGTTTTCCCTCCCCAGTTCCCTCTCTCGACACCAGAGGGGTAGTGGCAAGTTTGCAACACGCACGGCGGCTTTGCGGCAGGCAGCGATTTGTTATTGACAACTTCGGAAGCCCATGCTATATTTGCAAACGATGGGGCGCTGGGGTCTGCCTACTAGGCTTTACCCAAGGGCAGGCAAATTAGCCGGCTGTCAATCTTGTTCCACAGGCGAATGCCAAAACTGCGGCCGTTGCAGTGTGCACTTTCCTATACCC
>JBMFPP010000555.1:0-1521 GCA_049969055.1 Armatimonadota bacterium
GTTATGGTAACGGCAGACCTGCCTCCGTTTGCCCGTCCAGGAAGCCGCATAGACGTGACAGTATCATCCATTGGAGATGCATCCAGCCTGCAGGGCGGAACGCTTCTGCAAACCCCGCTTGTTGGTGCCGACGGTCAGGTTTATGCGGTGGCTCAGGGACCAATCTCCGTGGGCGGATTTACTGCTGGCGGCGGAGGAGCCGCGGTAACGAAGAACCACGTAACCGCAGGCAGAATTCCCGGCGGCGCCTTGGTGGAAAAAGAGGTTCCCATGCCGTTCGGCAAGGGCGGTGCCATCACACTAACGCTCGGCGCCGGCGATTTCGCCACGGCCTCCAGGGTTGCCAAAGCCATTAACACCCGCCTGCCGGGCTGTGCCTTTGCTTTGGATGCGGCCACCGTACGCGTTAGCGTTCCGCCGGACAAAGCGTCGGATATTGTGGGCTTGATTGCAGAGATAGAAGAGCTTCCTGTGGAGCCGGACGCTTCCGCCAAAGTGGCTGTAAACGAGCGCACAGGAACTGTGGTGGTGGGCGGCGCAGTGAGGATCTCCGCCGCGGCCGTTACGCACGGCGATCTGCATGTGGAGATCGGCGTTAACACGGTGGTGGCACAACCGCCCCCTCTGTCGGGTGGAACTACAACGGTTGTAACCCAACCCACGGTTTCCGCAACCGAAGAAACCCGGGCTGTGGTTGGTCTTAAGCCAACTGCTTCAGTTGACGATTTAGTAAAGGCGCTGAATGCGCTGAAAGTTACCCCGCGTGACGTAATCGCCATTCTGCAGGCGCTTAAACAAGCGGGGGCACTGCACGCCGTTTTGGAGGTTTTCTGAAAGTGAGCTCAGTAGAAAGTGTTGAGAAGAGCACAAATGCACTGTCAAAAGCTGAGCTTTGGAAGCTGAGGCGTGCATGCCAAGACTTCGAGGCCATCTTTGTGGCTAGCTTACTTCGAACCGCTAGACAGGCGGCGCAGTCGGAACCAGCAGACGGGGTTTCGGGATTGTATCTGGATATGGCGGATACAGCCTTGGCAGACGCGGTTGCGCGCGGCGGCGGCTTTGGGATTGCCAAGCTTTTGGAGCAGGAGCTTACCAGGCTCGCAAGCCGAATGAAATCCGAGGGCCAGCGATGAAGCCGCCGGAGCAAGGGCCATGGAGGACTCAAAACATGCAGGTCAATAAGACCAACTGGCACAACATCGAACCGGTGAATCCAGTACAGCATACTGCTGGCACCGGTTCTCAGGGGGTTTCGCCTTCTTCAGAAGCAGACGAGCTCTCTTTATCTCCAGCGGCCGCTGAGCTTCAAGAACTGCGCGAGGAGTACGAGCAAATTCCCGAAGTAAGAGAAGAGCTTGTGGAGAAACTGCGCAAGCAGATCCAAAGCGGCCAATACCAGGTGCGCGACGAGGCGGTGGCCGACAAACTGCTGAAGAACAGGGTAATTCCACCGGAGTAAAATCTATGGACGCGCAAACCAAATTCAGCGATTGGGAAGAAAAGCTGGAGACAGCTCTGGTT
>JBMFPP010000556.1:0-1442 GCA_049969055.1 Armatimonadota bacterium
GCTGGCTTTTGCGGCTCAGGAGTGCCCGGATGTACTTGCCCAGTTGGACGAACTAAGCCGTGTTGATGTGTCTCCGTTGATCCAGCCGTGCGATTTTCTGGTGCTTGTTCGCCCGGACGCAGAACCGAGGAACGTTTCAGAAACTGAAAGGGCGGTGCTGAGCCTGCTCGGCAGGGGGCCTAAGTCGGTGTGGCATTTGGCCAAGGAGGTCGGGCTTATGCATCCGGCTTTGCTGTCAACAAGCAGGTTGGAGGAGTGCGGAGCGGTGCGGCGTGCGGCTTTAACGCCGACGGACGTGCTTCATTTCAGCGGCGAGATGAACACCTGGTGCAGAGAAGCGTCCGAGAAGGCTTTGGAGCTGTATGCGCGCCGTCTGCAGACTGACGCCCAAACGGTGTGTCGGTTGGTTTGGGAGCGTGTGAAGCGCATCTCGGTGTCCGAACTGCTTTGCAAGGTAGATCCGCGGCTGGATGGGGGGCACGGCAGTCGCGCATACAACGCTGTGCTGGGCGGACTGCTTTCGGATTCTGCCGGGAGCATACTTCGCTGGCGGGTTAGTTTAGACAGGCCGATTGTTGCGGTGGGGGCTCCGGCGGCTGTTTGGCTAAGGCCGGCGGTTGAGGTTCTGGGCGCGAAGCTGGTGGTGCCTCCCCATGCGGAAGTTGCCAACGCTGTTGGTGCGGTGATCGGAACGCTGGTGTTCACCTCTGAGGCCAGGATCACATTGGACGGCGACGGCGCATTTGTTGTTCACTCGGCTTTGTGCATGACCAAGCATGCTTCTTTGGAGGAGGCCAAGCGCCGCGCGGTTGCCGATGTTGAGCAGGTTTTGGCGTCCCGCCTTCGGGAGGAAGGAATGAAAGGGGTGGAGTTCCAGACTGCATTTGATGTTAAGGACGAGTACGCTACGGTGGGCGATGGACAGCGCATGTACGTGGAAACCCGCGTTGTGGGCAAAGCTGTGGGGAAGCCGGCTTTCAGCGAAAACTTAGAAAGCGAGAGAGAGGTTTAATCTCGGCGCAAGTACCGGAGCAGTCCTTCGCGAAAGCCAATCGGTTCTATGCCGAATTTGCTGGGCAGTGTCTGTGGGTCGCAGATGTTGGGTTCTTGGAGCATAATAAGCTGATCTGTCGTTATTGGAGGGTTGGCGGTGAGAAGCTGAAACATCAGGGCGGTGGGGCGCATAATCGATATTGGTATGTGCAGTTTTGGCTTGCGAATTCCCAGCACATCGGCAACGGTGTCTATCATTTCTTCGAGGCTCAGCTGGTTCGGGCCGCCGATCTCCCAAGTTTGGTTCCACAGCTCTGGTGTAACAAGGGTCTTTTCAACCGCCTGTACGAGGTCGCCTATCCACACAGGCTGCATAGGGCTGCGTCCGTCGCCGACTATGGGTATGAAGGGCCCACGCGTGATGAGATTGACGAGCGTGCTTACGAAGC
>JBMFPP010000557.1:0-1386 GCA_049969055.1 Armatimonadota bacterium
ACCCTGCATCCGGACCTGCGCGGAAGGGTGCGCATTGCAGTTGGGTTAACCCCTAACGGCGATTGGGCAGATGATTACGGACATGGCACTCATGTTGCCGGAACAATCGCCGGGTCCGGAGCCGCATCCGGAGCGGAACCGGAAGCGCGTATGTACCAAAACTCCTTCGCCGGAGTAGCCCCGGAGGCCGAGCTGGTTATCCAGGCTGTTAAGATAGATCCGCTGTTCGGCAGTCCAATCGGCCTGCCGGACAACCTAAATGACCTGCTTTTCCAAAGCTACGTATTCGGGGCTCGCATTCACAACAACAGCTGGGGCGATATAGACGTGCCGTACGGAGAATACAACCTCCACGCGGCACAAGTTGACGAATTTGTTTGGAACCACCCGGATATGCTTGTGGTATTCGCCGCCGGCAATGAAGCCAAGCGGGTGAGGCAAGACGAGGATGAAAAAGGAACCGAGGAAGCCTTAGAAACATCCATCGTTGCTCCGGGCACCGCCAAAAACTGCCTGAGCGTCGGCGCCACCGAAAACTACCGCCCGCCCAGCGAGAACTGGAAGGGATACTCCCACCTCACCTGGTCCGTTTTCGGATTCGGAACCGAACCTGTGGCATCCGATTACATAAGCGATAACCCAAACGGCCTGGCCGCCTTCTCCGGCCGCGGACCCGCCTTCGACGGCCGGGTGAAGCCGGACTTAGTTGCCCCGGGAACGGATATCATATCCACTATGTCCTCAGCAGCCCCTCTTAGCCACTACTGGGATGTACAGGATGAGTACTACGCTTATCTCGGCGGCACCAGCATGGCGTGCGCCGTGGTTTCCGGAGCGGCCGCTCTGGTGCGGGAGTTTTTAGAAAAACAGGGTATGTCCACAGGGCCAAGTTCGGCGCTTCTGAGGGCGGTGCTGGCGGTCGGTGCGGACGACATATCACCCGGCCAGTACGGCGCAGGCGAAAAACAGGAAATACACCCCCGCCCCGATTTCGCCCAAGGATGGGGTCGCTTGAACCTAGATTCTTTATTCCGAAAGCCCCCTAACGGTGCGGGTCTCCAAACACTGGACGAAACGGTGGGTTTGGAGACCGGAGAAATAAGGCGCTACAGCATGTACGTGAGCCGCAACACCGAACGCCTGGTTTTGGCCCTAGCGTGGAGCGATTATCCGGCGGCGCCGGAAGCAGGCCGTGCTCTTGTGAACGACTTGGACCTCATACTGTACACCCCAACAGGAGAGCGCCTTCTGGGCAACGGGCGCGCAGACCGCTTGAACAATCTAGAGCTGATTGAGATCAAACTGCCGCGGCGCGGTATGTACACTGCAACAGTTGTCGCCCGGAACGTACCGTTCGGTCCCCAGCCTTTTGCGCTCGCCGTGTTG
>JBMFPP010000558.1:0-1369 GCA_049969055.1 Armatimonadota bacterium
CCGAGGAGGCAACAAAGTAAAGGTTCCGCAGTTCCGGTCCGGCAAACTTCTGGGCTATACAGCGTTCGAGCTGAGCTAGGAGGGGGTCGAAGAAGCCGTTGGTGTTTAGAATGATAATCGGTTTTGCATGGTAACCCAACTGCTTCAGCGTTATTATCTCAAGCAGTTCCTCAAGCGTTCCGATGCCTCCTGGAAGGGCAACGAAAACATCGGAGCGTTCTTCCATAGCCGCCTTTCGCTCTCTCAACGTTTCGGTAACGATAAGCTCGTTCGCCTGACGGTAAGCAAGCCCGCTTGCCAGCAGGGCACGTGGTATGACACCTATAACTTTGCCTCCGTTTTCGCGCACGGCCTTGGCAAGCACCCCCATGAGTCCTATGTTTCCGCCACCGTATACCAAAGACCATCCTGCTTGAGCCGCGGCCGCACCGAACTGCTTCGCGGCGGTCTTGTATTCCTCATCGATAAGTTCGCTTGAAGAGCAAAACACGCACGCAAATTTTGCAGATTTCATAGGCGCCAACCAAGAACCAAAGGTTTAAGTAGGGGCACTGACATAGAGCCTGTGCCCCCGTCCGTCTGGCACAAAACAGGCCGAGCCGAAAGCACGGCCGATATGGTGAAGTTGGTCCTAAGGCGCAACAGCGGTGCCGGAAGCGGCAGATCTGTAAATGGCATCGATAACCTTGGTGATCTGCAGTGCCTCCCGAGCCGGTGTAAGCGGTTCTTTCCCGTTTACTACGGCGTTTACGAATGCCGTAGTGACATCACCGTGTCCTGTTGAGTCGTGGTCGTCAACATCAAGGAGCCGCTTTTCCGTAAGGTGCCCATCAACCACTGGTTCGGAGATCATGGTGAGCGGTCGGAAGCGCAGACCTGCTTTGCTCCCCCAAACCATGAGAGAGTCGGCCCCGGCCATATTGGTTGACCATCCCTGCTCTAGAACGGCAGAAGCGCCGTTGTCCAAAACCATCATAGCCGTAACGTGATCTTCCACGTCTTGCCTAACTCCGGGCGGCGGAGGCGCACCAACGCCCCGGAAGGTGGTGGCAAGCACAGACTTCACTTTCGGATTTCCCAGAAGCCAGAGCATGAGATCAATTTGGTATACACCCAAATCCATGAGTGCGCCGCCGCCGGCTTGGGATTTATCTTGGAACCAAGTGGCATCCTGCCAGAAATCGATGCCCGGTCGGCCTCGCTGTCGGAAGGCCGAGGAGCGAATATGGTACGGGGTGCCGATTGCGCCGTCAAGGATCAGCTCGCGTGCTTTACGGGCAGCGGCTCCGCATCTGGCGCGCGCCGAGCAGACCGACAGCCACTTGCCGGCTTTTTCGGCGGCTTCTGTCATCTGCTCGGCCTCGCCCAC
>JBMFPP010000559.1:0-1332 GCA_049969055.1 Armatimonadota bacterium
GCAATGAATCTGATGCGCCCTGAGTCCCATAAATGTGTCACAACGATGGCACGCCTCCAGCCCCGCCGAGACAGCTCCATGCCTATGGATTCCATCGCCAGCCAAGGCGCATCCACAGGCACATGAACCGTATGTATGCGGCTTCTGGGCACTCTCAGCTCAAGCAAGTGTTGGGTCCACAGCTCACCCGAGGTCACGTTCCAGGCAACCGTCTGATCCGCTACAAGCAGTTGATTGGCCCACCCTGCCTTGTATAAGGAAGCTGCGCGCACCTCGCCCTGTCCCCTTTTGTCGGAGCCGAGCAGTACTATAACGTCCGCGCGCTTCGGCGGGTCAACATGGATCGACAGCCTGAAGAGAAGCAAAACCAAACAGCCTGTTGCGCAGGCCGTCACAAGCAGTGCCAGTACAGCTCTGCGCAACAGGCGTTTCCAAGCGTTTTGGGCCGCCTTAGCACGGCGCTCTGAGTACCTGTCCTTCCGTGTTCGGCCGCCCTGCCGAACCGCTAAAGCATCCCTTTCTCGGCGCACCGCTTGATAAGCGAAACAACTTCCTCGCGGCTTGTACCTTCCCGAACGAGCACCTCGTCACAGAGAACCGTGTTCCGCTCAGCCGGGCCTTTTCCGGTTAGTATTATGCTGTTGGTTAGCCAACTTGTGCGTACCCCGTTAATAACCGAAGTGTAGTTCGTGCTGTACTTTCCGGTGATCAATCCCACCAGGTTATCGATGTTAGATGAAGGATACCCCTCCGGCATCTGCGGCTGAATCTCCTCGGTTGAGCCGTTTTTGGTGTGCAGTAGCTTCCCTTCTCGGATTTCCAGCTTCCCTTTGGTGCCTTCCAAAACAACCCACTCTTCAAAGCCGACTTTGGTGTTGCCGATGATCGTCAGTTTGCCCTGCGCGCCGTTTTCCATGGTTATGTCGGAGTAAGAGTTGATCTCCACAAACTTCGGCACCAAATTGCCCCAGTCATCCTGGAAGCGGGTGTCGGTTGTCCCTTCAACTTTGGTGGGAAGCAGGCCGGTTATCCACAACAGCATATCCTGAAGATGGCTCCCGGAGTCGTTTGGCTGACCGCCTCCGGAGAACCGAGGGTCTCCCCTCCACCCGCCGCCGCCCCACCGCTGGGCCAAATAAACCTCGAATGCGGTTATATCGCCGATGAGGCCGTCCTGCACCACTTTTCGGGCAGTAACATAGATGGGCGTGTAGTGCCTCTGGTAACAAATCACCAGATGGAGGCCGGTCCCCAGGACCATTTTCGAGATCATCACGGCGTCACCAACCCAGTTTACCATGGGTTTCTCCACAAGAACGTGGGCATTGGCGC
>JBMFPP010000560.1:0-1307 GCA_049969055.1 Armatimonadota bacterium
ACCCATTGGCGCCACGGCAACGTAAGGCTTTTCGAAGCGGGGTTGGTGGCGGTTGGCGCTGTGGTGAGCGCAGTGGTTGGAGCGAGCATCACCGCTCAGCTGTCGAGCCAAACCCTAAAGCGCCTGTTTGCCGTGCTGTTGATCGCTGTGGCTGTAAGGATGATGCTGGACACCAGGATTCCCGGCAGGTGAGCCGGTTCGGCCGTTTTGGCTTGATGTGGAGAGCTATAGAACTGCGCTTCCGGGGAGCTTTTTTAGGGTTTCAGCCCTGCAAGGTGCGCAACTGCCTTTAAATATTGACCGTTTGCGCCCTCTTCGGTTACCGCGTTGTAGCTGAAAATGCAGAAGCCGTCTGCGCCCAGCCTGCGGGCTGTGTTTATTTTCTCGGCGGTGCTCTCCGGGGGGATGAGGTAAGAGCCTATCCCCGCCCATACGGCGCGACCGCAGGAGTTCTGCACAGCGGCTTCAATCCATCCAGAGAACCTCTCTGTGTCTTGGTGGTATGCCATAGGGCAAGCCGCGTCCAAAATGCCTTCGCTCAGCCAGCCGAACCAATCTTGCCCCACGCGTGTGTAGGCATCGCTGTTGTCGAAGCCGGTGTAGGTTCCCCAAGAGATGGTGGCGGCTGAAACAATCAGGTGCGGTTTGATGCGCTTTACGTCTTCATACACGGACCGCACAAGAGCAGTTACGTTGCTGAGCTTCCATTCACTCCATTTGCGGGGGAAGGTTTTGGGGTAAATCAGCGGGTCGGGCGAGCTGTCCAGGAAGCTCACCTGGTTCGGCGGCAGTTTTGGAAGCATGAAGGCCCGGAAAGCTTTGAGGTCGTAGTCCGAGTATCCGATATCGGCGCCTGGATAGCGCACGAAGTCGAAGTGAATTCCGTCGATGTTATACCGGGAGGCCACGTCTAGGAACACATCGTGCACAAAGCGCCGGGCGTCCGGGTGCGCCGGATCGAGGTAAGCCCCTTCGATGTCATCCCCTGGTTGGATGACCGCTTTTCCATCGGCATCTCTTAGCAACCACTCTGGATGCGCGTTGAGTACATGGTTTGGGGCTTTGGGGGGTTTATCTCCAGACCAGCAGAAGAAGGTATTCAACCAGGCATGCACGGTGATGCCGGCCCGGTGCGCTTCGGCGAGGATTTGCGCCAGCGGGTCGAAATCGGGCGGCTGCTCCTCAAGGGTTTCGGCTTTGGGTTCGAGGCCGCCGAGGTAGTAGGCATCTCCCCGGCCGCGCACCTGGACTATAAGCGTGTTGAATCCGCTTTCTCCTGCCAGCTCGACGACGCGGCTGACAGACTG
>JBMFPP010000561.1:0-1296 GCA_049969055.1 Armatimonadota bacterium
AGCTTGGCCCCGATATGTACGAAGTGCTGGAGCTTTTGGATATCGGGGACTTCATCGGCGTTGAGGGAAAGGTGTTCCGCACCCGCACCGGCGAGGTGACTGTGGCTGTTTCGCAATACACGCCGTTGGTTAAAGCCCTTCGGCCGCCCCCGCTGGGAAAACAGCGCGGTGAGAAAGAATGGGGCGGACTTGCAGATATCGAAACCCGCTACCGACAAAGATACCTGGACCTGATGGCGAACCCGGAGGTGCGGCAAGTTTTCATTACACGGAGCCGCATCGTGTCTGCCGTCCGCCGCTTCTACGACCAGCGCGGCTATCTGGAGGTTGAAACCCCGGTTCTTCAGGCGGTAGCCGGCGGCGCGGCCGCCCGTCCGTTCATCACCCACCACAACGCGCTGGACCACGACTTTCATCTGCGCATCTCTCTGGAGCTGTATCTGAAGCGTCTGCTGGTGGGCGGGTTTGAAAAAGTGTACGAAATCGGCCGCTGTTTTCGCAACGAGGGTATTTCTGTTCGACATAACCCGGAGTATACCCTCCTGGAAAGCTACGAGGCCTATGCCAACTTGGAGGACGTTATGGAGTTGGTGGAGGATCTGTTTGCCTACGTGGCGCAGGAGGTTATCGGCTCCATTGAGATTCCTTACGGCAACCATGTGCTGAGCTTCCGGAAACCCTGGCCGCGTGTTAAGCTTCTGGAAGCTATTGAAGAGAACACTGGTGTGAAGCCCGAGGAGTTTGAAACCCTCGAAAGCGCCAAGGCCGCCGGCGAGCGCTTGGGCCTGCCGATGGACCAGGAACACTCTGTAGGCGGAATTATAGAGAAGATTCTGGAGCGCTTTGTGCAGCCAACGCTCATACAGCCAACCTTTGTTGTGGATTATCCCATTGAAACGTCCCCGCTGGCCAAGAAGCGGGTCGATAATCCCAGGTTGGTCCGTCGCTTCGAAGCCTATATTGCCGCCCAAGAGGTCGGAAATGCATTCTCCGAAATAAACGATCCGCTGGACCAGCGAGAGCGGTTCATCGCCCAAGCGCGCCTGCGCGCCGCAGGTGATGCTGAAGCCCATCCCATGGACGAAGACTTCCTCCGCGCTTTGGAATACGGTATGCCGCCTGCCGGCGGGCTGGGTATAGGCATTGACCGCATGGTTATGGTGCTGACCAACCAAGACTCAATTCGAGACGTCATCCTCTTCCCGCAAATGAGGCCAGAAAAGCACTAGCCGTGTTTGAGCTTGGTTGGTATGGGGTAAAAACCTTTCAGGCCCTCTGTTGATGGTTTCCTGCGGC
>JBMFPP010000562.1:0-1293 GCA_049969055.1 Armatimonadota bacterium
GTGTTCGCTGTATATCCACCGGGCACCAAAAGTGCAGTCTGCCGCCGAAGTTTTCGGCAAGGTAGTCTATCCCGTGAAGCTCGGGCTGATCAAACTGGCACACGTTGATGCCAACCTCAACCCAATCCTCAAGCACCTCGGTTACGTGCCCGCAGGAGTGGAACCACACGGTAAGCCCTCTGCTGTGTGCAGTTCCGCACAAAAATGCAAACACCGGCTTGAATATGCGCCGCCAGCAGTCCGGACTGACAAACAAGCGGTCTTGGGTCCCCCAATCTTCGCCCGCCATGATACCATCCACGCCGGAGTCGGCAAGCCTTTGGATTTCGCGTTCGATCACGTAAGCAACGCGCCAGAGCAGATCCTCCACTCTTTCAGGCTCCGCGGCTACGTCGGCAAGAAAGTTCTCCAGGCGGCGCATATAGCGGGCTATATCAAACGGCCAACCCACGGTGCCCAAAACATAGTAACCCTCGGCATGAAACTGGCGGCACCGAATTGAAGCGTCTTCGTAAAGCTCCGGCTCATCTGTGCGGGGGAATTCGTATTCCTCCAGCGCATCCCAGCCGCTTTCAAGCACTCCGCGGAACACTTCCCCTTTTGTGAAAGCCTCCAAACGGCGCCATATATTGCCCCATTCGTCAACCATCTCCCAGTACCCACTGCACTTCTGCCAAGGCTTGGCGCGGCTGTTTGGTGCGGGCCTGCGGCCGACAAAGCGGATGTCGCTGGGAAACCCACCCCCCATGCCGTACGGTATCCTCGGCGGACCTGCAAAAACCAAACTTGTCTGCACAATCTCCCTGCTGGTCACCTTCCGCCTCCAACGCTTCTATCTCTCTTACTTCTTCGATGGGAATCAGCTCGGTCTCCTTCCGGAACCGATTTCAGCGCGCTTCCGAAGGATGACAGCGGCTTCACACCGAAACGTTTAGCGGACATCAGACGAAAACTGCTGGTTTTGGTTTGCAGGTAAGAGGAGAACAATTTTGAATCTTCAACCGCTGACGAGACTGCTTTCCGACGCGCAAAAAGGCGGCTACGCCGTTGGTTCGTTTGACTGCTTCAACGCGGAAACAATGCAGGCGGTGGTAGAAGCCGCCGTGGAAATGCGCTCGCCGGCCATCCTGATGGCGGCCCCTATGGAGATTGCATACATGGGACCGCGGCTGTATGCCGCCGTTGCCCGCGAGCTAGCCAAATGGGCAGATGTTCCGCTTTGTCTTCACCTGGACCACACGCGCACGGTTGAGGAGCTTATTCCCCACCTTGAGGCAGGCTTCACTTCTGTTA
>JBMFPP010000563.1:0-1292 GCA_049969055.1 Armatimonadota bacterium
CTGTGGAACAGCTCAGGGAAGTCGCACTGCGCCAGCGCCCAGAGGTGGTTCAAGCAGAGGCAAAGAAGCGCATGGCGGAAGCAGGACTTGAGATCGCACGCATACAACGCAATCCGCGCTTGGTTACCTCTGCCGGCTTGAACGCAACTCCGGAGGACCCCGCACAGCGCGCAGACTGGCAGTTGAGCATGTCTGTTACAATGCCTCTTTGGGATGCCGGTCAATCCCGTGCGCGGGTGCTGGAGGCCGAAGCCGAACTGCAAAGCGCCGAGGCCGAACTTGAACAGCTTAAAAAAGATGTGGGCGCAGAAGTGGAAGAAGCTTATTTAAACGTAACTAACGCCCGCGAGCGCCTTGTGGCCAGCAGGCTTGCCGCAGACGCGGCGCGGGTAAACCTGGAAGCAACAACAGCCCGATATCAGCAGGGGGTGGCGGGCGTCTCTGTGGTAAACCTGATCTTGGCACAGGTTGAATACAGTACAGCCAGCACCAATGCCATACAAGCGCTTTACGATGTATATCTGGCCCAGGCCCAACTCGAGAGGGCCTTGGGAAGGTTCCCATCGTTTGGAAAGTAAGAACTGCCCATTTATTTGCAGATTTCATCAGGTGCGATGAATGCGAGGTGTGTAAACAGTGGCTAGAAAAACAAAAGCTTCGGCTCTCAGATGGATAATACCCGTTTTGGTGGTCCTGGCGGTTACGGCGGTTTACGCCGGCGTTATGCGCGCCAGGTCAAACGATAAGAATTCCGTTCGCTACGAGTTCGGCACAGTACAGCGCGGTGATGTGCGCAATTACGTATCGGCGTCCGGCGTAATCCAGCCTTGGAAAGTGGTGGATATTAAATCCAACGTCGCCGGTCGTGTGGAAAAGCTGTTTGTGGACCTAGGAGACCGTGTGAAAGCCGGCGATTTGATCGCCCTAATCGATCCAACCGACGCCCAAGTAGCAGTGGAACAAGCGAAGGCCGACCTCCAAGCGGCCGAAGCAAAAAAATCCCAAGCCGAAGTTACGGTGCAACAGCAGAAAGCTCAAACAGCGGCACGCATTCTGGCGGCGCAGAAGGCTGTTGAGTCCGCACGGGCCAGGCTTGCACAGGCCAAAGCCAGTATGGAAGCCCAG
Organism: Armatimonadota bacterium; assembly: GCA_049969055.1. GTDB lineage: Bacteria > Armatimonadota > DTGP01 > DTGP01 > JBMFPP01 > JBMFPP01. Next base: position 1,126 of record JBMFPP010000563.1, read on the forward strand.
CCGCGTCTCACCGTGCAGTCCATCAAACAAGCAGAGGCCGCTCTCAATTCGGCGCGCAAGGCGGTTCAGCAGGCTCGGCAAACCAAGGTCCAGCTCGAGGATCAGCTTGCCCAGCTTCGGGATGTGACCATTCCGCTGAACGTGGAAACCGTGGAAAGCAACTTATC
>JBMFPP010000564.1:0-1283 GCA_049969055.1 Armatimonadota bacterium
CATTGTCGGATTTCAGTTTAGGCGGGAACAGAGGCCCATTTTGAAGAATGAAAAATCGAAGCAAATGAAAAAACCTTAGAGGGTGATTTGGCTTGAGAATACTGATCATCGGAGGTACCGGCCTCATCAGCACCGCGGTCACCAAAGAACTGTTGGAAAGGGGAGAAGATGTAACGCTTTTCAACCGCGGGCGTTCGGAAGCTCCATTTCCATCAAAACCAAGGGTTATCTGCGGCAACCGCTACAACCACCGCGAGTTCGAATCCAAAATGGCCGAAGCAGGCACGTTCGACTGCGTCATTGATATGATATGCTACTCGCCGGAAGACGCTAAAAGCCTTGTGCGCGCTTTTGCAGGCCGCACAGGCCACCTCATTTTCTGCAGTACGGTGGATGTTTACGCCAAACCGGCTTCGCGCTACCCGATTACCGAGGCGGAACCGCACCGCCCGCCGGAATGGGAGTACGCCAAGAACAAGGAAATCTGCGAAGTAATCCTGAAAGAAGCCGAAGAGCGGGGGGCTTTCCCTCTAACAATACTGCGGCCGGCTTTCACCTACGGCGAAGGACGCGGCTTGGTGCACAGCTTCGGTGGAAGCAACCACTACTTCGATCGTTTGCTGAAAGGCAAACCCATCGTCGTTCACGGCGACGGCCAGTCTCTGTGGTCATCCTGCCACCGAGATGACGTGGCGCGCGGCTTCGTGAACGCCGTGTGCAACCCAAAGGCCTTCGGCAAAAGCTATCACCTAACCGGTGAGGAGTGGATGACCTGGAATCAATACCACCAAACGGTCGCCGAGGCCATCGGCGCACCTCCACCGGAGCTCGTCCATATCCCCACCGACCTGCTTGCAAAGGCGGCAAAACGCGCACATATATGCGCCGTTAACTTCCAGTTCAACAACATTTTCGACAACACCGCCGCCAGAACCGATTTGGAGTTCCAGTACACCATCCCCTTCGCCGAAGGAGTCCGAAGAATCTTCCGCTGGCTAACGGAGCACGCTGGCATTCCCAACAGCGATGAGGATCCCTATGACGACCGTGTTATAGACGCCTGGCATCGCCTCGGCGGTAAAATGCTCGAGGAGCTTGCCGGGCTCGATTGAATTTCCAAAAGGAGGTATGGACAGTGGCAAGGCTTTTAATGCTGTGCATAACTTTGCTTTTGGCTTTTGTGAACAAGCCGACAGCCCAGCCCGTGATCGACTATGTGAACAAACCCGATGCGTCCTTCCAATGGAAGCTGGTTTCACAGCAGACCGCCCCAACAGGCATGC
>JBMFPP010000565.1:0-1253 GCA_049969055.1 Armatimonadota bacterium
CATCAAAAAGAGTGCTTTACTCTACGTTGTTAACGGCACAGCCGCCGGTAAGATCGCGGAGCATCTCACCGAAGCCCGGGAAGGATGTAGCAATGCACTCGGTATTGAGAACACGGGTTTCGGAGTCCGCCGCAAGGCCCGCCACAGCCGCAGACATGGCAATGCGGTGGTCCCCATAAGAATCGCACTCTCCGCCCTTAAGCCGCCCCGTACCGTGCACCCTAAGGCCGTCTTCGGTTTCCTCAGCTTCTCCTCCTAGGGCGCGGATCATCTCCACAGTAGTTCTCAGCCTGTCGGTCTCCTTCACGCGAAGCTCCTGGGCGTCTCTAACCGTTGTTTCACCCTCCGCATAGGCCGCCGCCACTGCAAGAATCGGAACTTCATCCAACAACCGCGGAATCACCGCTCCGCCGATCTGCACCCCTCTCAACTGCGATGTCCGCACCGCAATATCCCCAACCGGCTCGCCAGCTTCATCGCGAACATTCGCAATGCGAACGTCGCCCCCCATCTCCTGAAGCACGTCCAGCAAACCTGTCCTGGTGGGATTCACGCCAACGTTCTCGATAACCAGATCCGAGTCCGGCACTAAAAGCGCGGCAACTATGAAATAGGCCGCGGACGAGAAATCACCGGGCACATTCAGCTGTCTCCCGAGAAGCTCTGCCCCGCCTTTCACCGCCACGGTGTTGCCTTCAACTCTCAGCTCTGCCCCAAATACCGGCATTATCCTCTCGGTATGATCTCGGCTTTTGGCCGGTTCCTCCACAACCGTCTCGCCCTCGGCGAACAATCCCGCAAGCAGAAGCGCCGACTTTACCTGCGCACTTGCCACCGGCGAGCGGTATCGTATGCCCTTCAAACCGCCGCCGCGTACTGCCAGCGGAGCCAAACTCCCATTGGCACGCCCCCAAACCTCCGCACCCATCATGCGAAGCGGCTCCACGATGCGCCGCATGGGGCGCCGCCGAACCTGCTCGTCTCCCGTAATAACACTGAAAAACGGCTGGCCGGCGAGAACCCCGCTGATCAGCCTTATGCCGGTTCCGGAATTGCCAACGTCGAGGATATCCGGAGGCTCTGAAAGACCAGTGCTTCCGCGTCCCAATATCTCAACGCGGCAGGTTCCGGGAGCCAAGCCGGGCTCCGTATCAACCGAAACTTCAGCCCCCAAAAACTGCATACACCGCAGGGTATTCAAACAATCTTGAGACGCCAAATAGCCGCGTACGGTGGTTGTTCCTGCAGAAACC
>JBMFPP010000566.1:0-1244 GCA_049969055.1 Armatimonadota bacterium
CAGCCCTCCAGAAGCACGCAGTGTTCGATTTCGGCATGCTCTACAACACTGCTGTCAGCAATGCTGGTGTAAGGCCCGATAAACGCATCGCGGATTACGCAGTTTCTGCCGATAACCACCGGTCCGCGCACGGTTGACCTTTCGAGCAGGCTTCCTTCACCTACGTCAACACGGCCGATAATTCGCGAATTCTCGTCTACCAAGCCGCGTACGGCGCAAACCGCAAGCTCGTCCAACACCGCTCGGTTTGCCTCGAGGATGTCGTCTTTCTTGCCGGTATCCAGCCACCAACCTTCAAGGAGTTTGTAAAGAACGTGCTTTCCGGAATCTATTAAAACCTGCACAGCGTCGGTTATCTCGAGTTCGCCGCGCGCCGAGGGCTTAATCTGAGATACGGCTTCGTGTATGGCTGGGCTGAATAGGTACACGCCGACCAGAGCTAGGTTGGACGGGGGCTGTTGAGGTTTTTCCACCAGGCGCACCACCCGCCCGTGCTGATCTAGCTCCGCCACGCCGAACTCGCGTGGGTTGGGAACCTCTTTCAACAGTATCAGTGCATCCGGCTTCTTTGAGAGGAATTCCTGAACGAAATTTGTTACCCCGCCTTGAATTAGGTTGTCTCCCAGGTACATGATGAAGGGGTCGTCTTGGAGGAACTCCCTGGCGCAGGCAACTGCGTGCGCAAGGCCGAGAGGCTCCGGTTGGTGTATAAAGGAGATGTTGGCATTCCAACGCGACCCGTCTCCCACTGCGGCGATTATTTCGCGGCGCGTATCTCCCACTATGATGCCGATGTCGGTAATTCCGGCGGCGCGGACCGCATCAAGTGCGTAGAACAGGATGGGCTTGTTGGCCACAGGAAGAAGCTGTTTTGCAGAGGTGTAAGAGAGCGGGCGCAGGCGCGTTGCCCTCCCGCCGGAAAGTATCAGTGCTTTCACCGGTGCAACCTCCTGAGCGTTGAGCATCGTTGGTGCCGCTGAAGCGCGGCGCCAATGAGATATTTCCACGCGCTCCAAACTGTTCTTCCATAGGGGAGGCGCCGTCGATGCAGAGCGTGTTTCACTTTTGTGGGCGCCAATGATGCAAACCAACCCCCTCCCCGGCCGGACTCGGCCTTTATCCCGGGCTTCTCTTCCGCAAGCGGACTTGTCCTCACCCTAACCTTCTCCCATTGGACAGGAGAGGGAAGCCAGGCGCACCATTCTCCCATCAAAGAGCGGGAGAAGGGGACGGGGGACGATGGG
>JBMFPP010000567.1:0-1238 GCA_049969055.1 Armatimonadota bacterium
CTCTGCCTTCAAAAGCCGCACCAGGGGAAGGACTTTGGCGTGTAAAGTGTATCACTGGAATGTTAAGAAAGATGCTCTGCGGGTTAAGTAGGTGCTAAGCGGTATTTAGGAGAAGTTTAGCTTTTGCAGGGAAGGGTGCTTGGATTGTTCTGCGCTTAAGAAGTTTTGACGTTCAATTAATCCTTGTTTGTTTGCCAGAACTTCTTGAAAATAAAGGGGGTGTAAGTGTGCGTTCGGTTGCGATTTGCTTTGCGATTGCATTGGCATACTTAATGCTTACTGGGCAGATTTTGGGTTTTTCGAAGGGGGTCGATAAAAAAGTGGAACCTGCACTTATCAGGGATGGGGTCAGTCTCCGCAGGAAGCGGCTGGCGCCGTGGCTGGATGTTTGGTGCGGTTATGTAAACATCGGCGTAGTTCGCCGTGGGGAGCGGGTGCTTTTGGTTGGTGGTGCCCCGCCGGAGCTTCTGGGTGAAGCTGGGATAAGCTCCTCGGATATCGATATGGTGCTTTTGACTCACTGCCACCGGGATGCGGCGGAGGGTGCTGTGGGGCTTGCCGCGTCTGGGATGAAGGTGGTTGTACCGGTTTTGGAGCGACAGTTGTTCGAGGAGCCGGAAAAGTTTTGGAACAACGACGGATTTCGTTTTCACGCCTACAACTACCACCCCTCGAGGCGAACGGTGAGGCAGGCGGTTAAAGTATCCCGCGTGGTCCGCGGCGGCGACATGATCGAGTGGCACGGCCTCAATGTGAAAGCGCTGGATGCTCCCGGCCCAACCGACGGTGGTGTGAGCTATCTGGTAACCGACGGCATGGTCAGCGTAGCTTTTGTTGGGGATTTGATCAGCGGGTATGGGCAGTTGTGGGAGATACACAGCCTTCAAGGGACCAGGCCGCTTCCCAACGGCGGTCGGCTTATGGAGTACCACGGATTTCTGGAGAGAGCGGATGAAGTTTTATCCTCGCTGGAGGCAGTGCTGGCAGAGTCTCCTCAATATTTGGTGCCGCTCCACGGAGCAGTTATCGATAAGCCGGTAGAGGCAGTGGGTGGACTGCGCCGCCGTCTGTCTGCCGTGATTGAAAGCTACTGCAAGACATCGTCCGGGCGGTGGTACTTTGCCGGCGCTCGCCCTGAGTGGCCTTTGGATAGATCCGACATGGAGGCTCGGCTTCGGCCTCTGCCGGAGTGGGTGAGGGAGATTGGAGGCACATCGAGGGCGCTGGTTGCCGATGAC
>JBMFPP010000568.1:0-1162 GCA_049969055.1 Armatimonadota bacterium
AAATACCAGGCGCCTTCGGCCGGCACGGAAGGCTTCGGCGGCTACAGCCGAACGAGAAGTTATCCGTTAACCGCATCTTTTAGAGACCGAATTTCCCGCCGGGTTAAATAGCGCCAACAACCTTCTTTCAGCTGTCCCAGATTTATTGGACCCACCGCAACCCGAGAAAGCTCCAGCACCGGGTGGCCCAACGCCTGAAGCATGCGGCGAACCTGGCGCTTTCGCCCCTCAGTGATTATTATCTCTACAAGCGAAGTGGTTGTGCAACCGCGCGAAGGTGCCTGCAACACTTCCAGCACCCGAGCGGAAAGTGCCGCGGCTGGTCCATCATCCAGCATAATCCCGGAGCAGAGTGCGCGCAGCTTTCCGGGCGTAACAGCCCCGCTGACCTTGGCCAGATAAGTTTTAGGCACCTTGTACCTTGGATGCATCAACCGGTTGGCCAGGTCGCCATCGTTGGTAAGCAAAAGGAGACCGCTTGTATCGACGTCCAAGCGGCCAACAGGGAACACTCGAAAGTGAAGCCCCCGCAGAAGCTCCATAACCGTGTGCTTGGCGTGGGGATCGCGCACCGTGGTAGTGTAGCCAACCGGTTTGTTCAAAGCCACGTAAACCCGCGGCTGGAGGAGTAGGGGGCGTCCGTCCACCTCCACGCGCTGAACGCTCGGATCGGCTTTCTCTCCCAGGTTGGCAACGCGCCCATCAACGGTCACGCGTCCGGCGAGAATTAGTTCCTCCGCCTTCCTTCTTGATGCCAAGCCGGCGGCGGATATTAGCTTTTGCAACCTTTCTTGCATAAGCCTTTACCACAAACAGAATGATCACAGCTGGAAAAACAAGGAGTTTTAAATTCCTCGGCTTTTGCTCAACCGATTCTGCCGCCATGATGGGAACAGATGCAACTGCACGTCCGCCCCACACAACTTGTGCCACCCCTATGCGAAAGCCTTTCGGAATTGGGAGGCCACTGTTTTGAACAACGAAGCGCAGTTTTGGAGAAACCGACCATCCGCGGGGAACCAAAGCCACCAATTCTCTTCCGGCAAAACAAGGCACAGGGCGGTTGGACACATTAACACGGCCAACCACTGCCCCGTAAGGAACCAAAATTCGGCGCTCGAACCCGCGGAAGCCGTACTCTAAAAGCGCTTCCGTGTCCGCC
>JBMFPP010000569.1:0-1153 GCA_049969055.1 Armatimonadota bacterium
ACCGCCAGCAGAATGACAAGCATAACCCTCAAACCAAAATTATCAGAAGACCTGTTTCGTGTGCCGGAAGGATGGCGTATCCAACAACCTCCCACCGATGAGCAAATTCGATGGACTGCGTCCGAACTGTCAAAGCGGCTTGGAATCGCAGTGTCTGAGCCTGGATACCTGCCTCCGGGCTTCGTGCTGGAGGGCATGTATCTTGTGCGCATGGGGATGATGAGGTGGGAAGCCGCGCATATCCGGTACGTAGACGGGTTGAACAGCCTTTCGGTGTTCCAGCGCCCATTGAGGCAGGGGCCCGGACAAGGACGCGGCCGATGGGGCGGTTGGCGCTGGCGCGGCGGAAGGGGCGCCGATACTGGGCAAGAAGTACAAGCTGTCGGAGGCGTTGGCCGCCTGATCCGAGTGGTGCGCCCCGGGAAAATGTATGTTGTTGTGGCCGACCTTCCGGAGAAAGAGCTTCGAAAGGTCGCGGATTCCCTGCCGTAAGACCACGAAATGGAATCAACGCGGCGCAGAATCGTCTGTATGGGTGAAAGTCCTTAAAAGGACGAAAAAAGTTGAAGACGGGAGGAGCTAAAATGAGTAGGAAAGCTAGGTTGGTGCTGGGAACACTCATAGCAGGTGTTCTTGTATCCACAGCATCTATGCCGGTGCTTGCCCAACGCCGAGCAGGAATGGCGGCACAGCGGGCGCCGCGGGGACAAGCATTCGTTGTGTCCAGAGCTGGCCTTGGCTTCGGCCGCGGGCTCGGTCTTGGGTACGGCGGCTGGTGGACCCGTGTAACACCTTCAACACCAGAGGAAAAAGCTTTTATCGAGAGAATCACCGCCCTTCACAACGAACTGCGCCAGCTGGTTATCAACAACGCTCCCGCACAGCAAATTGCAGCAAAGCGGGCTGAAATCCACAACCTAATGGTGAAGAACAGTCAGCTTGTGCAGGCGCTTCTTTCCAAAGCCGGCATCGGCATTGGTTTCGGGTACGGCATCGGACCCGGAGGCTGGTGGACCCGCGTAACGCCCACAACGCCTGAAGAGAAGGCATTTCTCGATCAGCTAACCAAACTGCACACCGAGCTGCGCCAGCTTGTAATCAGCGGAGCACCCGCAGAGCAGATTATTGCTAAGCGCACCGAAATATACAACCT
>JBMFPP010000570.1:0-1114 GCA_049969055.1 Armatimonadota bacterium
CCGACAAGTTTTGGGCGCTGGCTTTGGCCCTGCACGCGGCACTGCCCCCGCAGAGGGCCGTTACAGCCACCAGGGTGCACTCCTAAAAGGGCGCAAAACCGGCGCGGTCTATGGCAAAAATTGGAGCGCCTCTCGAACCCGAGAGAGGCACTCCACCAAGAAGTCAAGAACTAATCGAACGCCAAGGCGTCTTGATCAATGCACGAAGCTATTGAGACAGCGACAGGTCCATCACCGGCTCTGCAGAGACAACTTTCAAAGCGGCTTTTGCAAGAGCTGTGGCTTGGTTGGCCTTGGCTACAGCAAATGAATGGTCACCCTGTTTATAGGCGGCCAACGCCGCGCTGGCTCTCTTTTCAACCTGGCGGAGCAAAGCCCTGGAGTGCGGCAGGAAGCCTCGGCCTCCCTCCTTAAGCACAATCGGGGCGCGCAGATCTGCAATTGCGTGGTTGAGCACATCCAGCGCGCGCCTGGATGCTGTTTCGCCGGATTGAGAGTCAACGGCTTTTCTCAATGTCAACAGATCGGCAACCTGCTCCAGGCGGCAGATGAAGGTTACCACTTTTCCGCGGGAAGATTCATCGGACGCGTATTTATCCACCGCCAGCGACAGCAGTTCGCTTACTTGATCGTCTCCAAGATCGCCGGTTGGGAAAAGAATACCAGCCTCTGCGGCCGCAGTCGAAGCTCGGCCGCATCTCACCTTCATCTCGCCGGATGCGGCTTTGCTTGTTACCGAAGCGGAAACACCCTCCACCACAATCGGATGAGCGCCGACGGATACACTTCTCTTCGAGGGCAGTGTCTGCACCTCTGTTGGGGTTACCTGCTTCACGGATGGAACTCTTCCACCGGCCCCGGGAAGATCTATGGAAACCGAAGCCCCTTCGCTCCAAGCAACAACGATGGATGACCCGGCTTTGTGGAACACGTGGGCATGAACCCGGCTTCCGCCGTCTATGCGGCCGGCATATTCAGCACCCGTAAGAAGCTGTGCCGCAAGCGCACAGCCGAACAGTGCAGGTGATGGAGCCCCGGAGTCATCAGCCAAAAGCACACTGCCGCTCCAAAGAATTCGGTCGGCGCCGTGTGCGATGTTGGCAACAGCGGAGCG
>JBMFPP010000571.1:0-1100 GCA_049969055.1 Armatimonadota bacterium
CACAGCAGTATCGACCAAAACTAGGAACGCCCCAAAACACGCTCCACGCGGTAAACTGTTTTTCCCTGCGATTCATAGTAAGTGCGAGTTATAACCTCTCCCAAAAGCCCTAGCACCACAAGCTGTAGGCCCGCGGACATCAGCAGTACGGCCAAGAGGAGAAGCGGACGACCGCCTATACCTTGGCCCAGAACAAACTTCACGTAAGATAGATAAACCCCAATAAAGAACCCCGTGCCTCCAAGAACTAACCCCATCCCTCCGAAAACCTGGATGGGCTTGGTGAGAAAGCTCATTAAGAACTTCACCGTCAGCATATCCAGCGCAACCCGCACTATTCTGGAAAGGCCGTACTTCGATCTGCCGTTTGTGCGCGGCCGGTGGTTTACACGAACTTCCGTTACCTTGGCTCCCATCCACCGGCATAAAGCCGGAATGAACCTGTGCATCTCTCCGTAAAGCCTTACATCCTGCAGTATCTCGCGCCTGTACGCCTTTAGAGAACACCCGTAATCGTGCAGAGGAACGCCGGTCAGCCTGCTTATAATCCAATTGGCAACCATAGACGGCAGTCGGCGGGTCAGAAATCTGTCCTGCCTTCGCGCACGCCAACCGCTCACAACATCATATCCCTCCGCTATCTTCTCCAGCAAACGAGGTATCTCGGCAGGGTCATTCTGCATATCTCCGTCCATGGAAACAATAATTTTACCAGATGCATGGTCAAACCCGGCCGCCATCGCCGCCGTCTGCCCGAAGTTCTTCCTCAGCTTGACTACCTTAACGCGGTCGCAGGCAGAGACCAACGCATCCAAACGGCTGAACGTCCCGTCTGTGCTTCCATCGTCAACGAAAATAACTTCGTATGTCACCCCAAGGCCGTCCATAACGGCAGTAATTTCCCTGCACAGCGGCTCCACGTTCTCAACCTCGTTGTAAACGGGAACCACCACCGACACATCCAGCCGGCGCCCATTAGAAACACGGGACCAGCTCTCTCTGCGCGATACCTGCAACCTTGGAAGCATGCTCACACTCCTCAGACGGGTTATCACCCCAGTGGAAACTGTGCAACATGCATGCCGTTCGCAGGCAAATCG
>JBMFPP010000572.1:0-1089 GCA_049969055.1 Armatimonadota bacterium
GGTTGCTTATGTGCACTATGTGCGGTTTGGTGTTCGTAGCCATAAATATCTTTTCTCCGCCCCTCAACAAAGGTGTCAGCCTACTGCGTCTTCTGGTATTTTCTGCTTAACAAAGGACCAAATCCGCCGTGCAAGCTCCACAGCCTCCTTCGCATCCTCAACAGCCGGTTCGCTGAACTCAGGGTATCGGGCTTCAACGGCGTAAGGAGTAAGCTGAACGGCCGCCTCCTCCAGACAGGCAAAGCTGTTGTCCTCACGAGCCGCCAGAAGCACCAGGTCTTCCAAAGCATGGGTCCTCGGAAAAGGCACACCTCGCCAGGTTAAATATGCCTTCAGGCTCTTTTCTGCACTCTGCTGGGCGTGAAAACAGGCTATATCGGTGAAGGGAGCCGCAGACCCAGCTTCTCTCTCGGCTACCACAAGATCGCGGCGCGCCTTTTCAAGCCAACCGCGCACCAGCTCGGCCTTACTGCCTCTCATACAGCACCCTTCCCCTGCGAAGAGCTGTGGTTACAAACGCCTCCGGAACATCCTTCCACGCCTCAACCTCTTCCGGCGTGTACACAACAATATCCTTGGGGATAAGCAGTCCCGCCAATGCCTTATACACAACAGCCGCACGGCGCGCTCTCGGCAGGTCAGATTTCATAACCACAAGGATGTCCAAATCGCTTCCCTCTCCGGCCGTACCCTCAGCTTGAGAGCCGAAAAGAACAATTCGCTCCGGGTCCACAGCCGAGGTGATCCGTTGGACCACTCTGCTCAGCAAAGCTTCATCCACCTGATGAACCCATACCACCTCTTTCGGCTCGTGCGACTGCGCTTCATGCACCGCGGTCCTCTCCTTTACCAACCCCAATCTTTATCTTCCGAAACCACCGGATTCCTTATCGGCCGCAGAACGGACATTCCCGCGCCGCCGATACCCGTGTGGTTGCTTATGTGCACTATGTGCGGTTTGCTGTTGCTAGCCGTAGGCATGTTTTGACCCTGCACTTACAGCACCGGGCTCACCTAACCGGCAGGCAAGAGATGCACGCGCCCGGCGGTTGAGGCCCCGTAGGTTGCTGAGCCTGCGTGTGAAGGAAC
>JBMFPP010000573.1:0-1077 GCA_049969055.1 Armatimonadota bacterium
CACGGCATCGCTCATATACAGGCTACATTTAATAACACATTTGTAACATTGACCGATATTTATGGTAATGTTGTAGCGTGGTCATCAGCCGGTAAATTGGGATTTAAGGGTTCCCGTAAGAGCACGCCGTTTGCAGCGCAGGTTGCAGCAGAGGCTGCAGCAAAAGAAGCTGCAAATCTTGGGATGAAGAAAATAGAAGTACTGGTTAAAGGTCCGGGTTCAGGCCGTGAGGCAGCTATCCGATCTCTTCAAACGGCGGGTCTGGAAATTACAAGCATTCGTGATGTTACCCCCATTCCGCACAACGGCTGCAGGCCGCCCAAGCGAAGAAGGGTATAATAAATAAGGAGTTGGAAAAATAAATGGGAAGATACACTGACGCCAGCTGCAGGCTATGCAGACGTGAAAGGCAAAAACTCTTTCTAAAAGGAATGAAATGTTATACTGAAAAATGTCCTTTTGAAAAGAGAGCATATCCACCTGGAGAGCATGGATTGCGGAGAAGAGCTAAGGTCAGTGATTATGGGATACAGCTGCGCGAGAAGCAAAAGGTCAAGCGCATGTACGGCGTGCTCGAGCGCCAGTTCCGCCGCTACTTCGCCGAGGCCGATCGCCGCCGTGGCAACACCGGCCAAAACCTGCTGTCGATTCTCGAGTCGCGCCTGGACAACGTCGTCTACCGCATGGGCTTTGCCTCCACCCGTGCCGAGGCGCGCCAGCTCGTGTCGCACAAGGCGATCAGCGTCAATGGCCAGACGGTCAACATCCCGTCCTACCTGGTCAGCCCGGGCGATGTGGTGGCCGTGCGCGAATAGGCCCGCAACCAAACCCGCGTCAAGGAAGCGCTGGAGCTGGCCAAGCAAATCGGCTTCCCGGGTTGGGTGGAGGTCGCCGCGGACAAGTGCGAAGGCGTGTTCAAGAAGGTGCCGGACCGCGATGAGTTCGGTGCCGACATCAACGAGTCGCTCATCGTCGAACTGTACTCGCGTTGATCATCGGGCGTGCTCGATTAGAGCCCGGATTCTGCAGTCTGCGGGATCCGGGATTTTGTGCTCCATCGGCCTTATCGGTGTAACG
>JBMFPP010000574.1:0-1077 GCA_049969055.1 Armatimonadota bacterium
GTGCCTGCTGAGCCTCCTTGTACGCCGCAAGCCGCTCCAGCACTTTATCAAGGATACCGCCGGTTTCACCTGCACGCACCATATTCACAAAAAGCGGATCGAAAACCTTCGGGTGCTTCGCCATGGCCTCGTTCAACGTGAGGCCCTGCAGTACGTCTTGGCGCACCTGTGCCAGTGTCTTTTTGAGAACTGCATCGTTGGTCTGGCGCTCCAAAACCTCCAGACACTGCACTATCCTTATTCCGGCGTTGTACATGGTGGCAAACTGCCGAGAAAACACCACCAGAGAGGCAAGCTTAACGCGCCCGCCAAACCCGAACGAAAACCCCTTGGGACCCCTGCGCTCATCCAACCGCACCAAACGCAGGTTGCGGCCAAGCACAACTGCCGCAGCGGCATCTCTGTTTTCCGCGTCCACAGTCCCGCTCAGAAAATTCCCCTGAGAATCCACAGCTTGGTACGTGTAGGTAGGCATCTTCTCTCAACCAGCGTAAATTACACGAAGAGCTTCTTCAAGAGTTGTTAAACCCAAAAGAATCTTTTCCAGCACGTCGTCTTTAAGCGTAATCATACCGCTTCGCACAGCGGCCTCTTTTATATCCATCGACGAAGATTTGCGTAATATTAACTCCCTTATCTCATCGTTGATCAACATCAACTCATAAACCCCTATGCGGCCGCGGTAACCTTTTCTCGAACAGTTGTAACAGCCCGCGCCGCGGTAAAACTTCACCTGCTCGCCGTTCGATACATCAAATCCCAACCGTGCCAGCGCGGAAGCCGGCGGCTGATACTCCTCTTTGCAACGCGGGCAGATAAGGCGGACCAACCGCTGGGCCACCACGCCGATAACAGCCGACGAAATCAGAAATGGTTCCACACCTAAATCGATAAGCCTCGTAGCCGCGCTTGGTGCATCGTTTGTGTGGAGAGTGGAAAGAACCAAGTGTCCAGTCAGTGCGGCCTCGCAGGCGATGGTGGCCGTCTCGGCATCGCGTATTTCGCCCACCATCACGATGTCAGGATCCTGGCGCAGAATGGCGCGCAGTCCCGCCGCAAAGGTGAGACCCGCCTGCA
>JBMFPP010000575.1:0-1061 GCA_049969055.1 Armatimonadota bacterium
ACTTCGGTGCTGATCCGCGCGGCTTCTTTCGCTTGGTCCGCCACGCTTGTAATCCGGGGAAGCACATTCCTCAGCTCACCCGAAACCTTCGTCAGCTCTCTCTTAACAACTAACACCACGTATATCAACGCAATCAAGAGGGCAATGTTGGTTAGGCCGATCAAAATGAGCGCCACCAACGCGGCCTTTTCTACCATAAGCTACCTCCAAAATGTTTGCGAGCGCGGCGGCCCAGTTTGCCGCGAATCCTGCGGTTGCAACAGCTCGTTAGCGCGCATGGGCCTATCCCGAAGAAGTACCCGTTTGCGCTCCCGACGGAGACAGCTCCGGTGGCTGTACTTCTTCCTCCTCCCGCGCCTCCACTTTGAAAACCCCGCGGAATCGTTCTGCTTCTACGTACTCGTCACCCTCTTTTAGCACCAACTTCAATGCGTTGGCAGTGTATGTTTGGCCTTTTTCATCCTCTCCACTGACACTGCCCACAAGCACTGCCACCTGTTGCTTCTGAAAGAACATGCACGTATCCGCAGTTAAAAGGCGCTTGCCCTGCATAAACTTAACCGAGCCGGTTGCCACAGCACGCTTCTGCCTGTAGTAATATTCTAGGCGCGCGCAGGTGATTACTGCTTCCTCTCGAATTTTTTCGCGGAGGCCGGCTTGCTTTTCCTGTCTGCCCGACGGCGGCTCTTTGGGTTTTGGCTTGTAAACGATGCGCACACCGCCCTCCAAAACGGCTTTCCTGGCGTTCAAATCAACAGCGAGGTGCTCTGCGGTTATTGTTGTCTCCGGATCGGCAACTGTTATCCCCCCGGATGCCGAAGCCGTGCCCTGGGTGCGGTTGTAGTAAGCCTCCTGCGCTTTAATTACAGTGTCTCCATGCTTAATAACAACGCCGCCCAAAAGCCTGCCCACCTTGCCCGGCTCTCGCCAAACCGCCTTGGGCGCCTCCACCTCGTAGGTTTCAAAGCGCGGCTCCGACAATTCTTGCTGTCGGGAAGCCTGTGCAGAACCGCCGGACCCGGGCTGTGCGGCCCGTGCGGGCACTTGCATCCAAATCCGCG
>JBMFPP010000576.1:0-1059 GCA_049969055.1 Armatimonadota bacterium
CTGAGGGGCTACAGAACAGCACTGCCGGCGGCGCTGGGACTGGTGGCAGGAGAGTTCACAGCTGGCTTGATGCGCACACTGGTGGACGTTGTATTCAGCCTGCACCTGCCGGTGGATTCAGGGATTGGGGGGCTGTAAAAGCCCCCCGAGCAGCGGGTCTCAGGCCGCTCTTCTGCGACGGAAACGAACAAAGAAGAGAGGAACGGCCCCCAATGCCAACAACCCCAGCGAACCTGGCTCGGGTACCAAGGTGGCTCGGCTGTAGCCGTAACCACCAGGGGTTCCCGCGATGTGAACCAGTGAGTAAAGCCCGCTTCCACCAACTGCCGCAGTGTTGAACTCGTTAGCGGTGAGACCGGTGCGCTTTACGTAGAAAACGGCCGTATCTCCCGGCATCACTCTATCCTGGCTGGGCAGTTTCTTGAATCCGATCCTCACATCGAACCAGCTGCCGTTCGCTTCGAAAGCGTCTTCGCCAACCTGGAACGTTGCGAGTTGCGGATCCACAGGCGGAAGCAGAACTATCCCGGCTGGGTTGCTAGCGGTGTTCAGCCACAGATGTGTTATGTACTGGTCTGAACCGCTAGGCATCTTGTTAGTAAGGGTGCCTTTAACGATCCCTCCTCCTTGCGTCTCCAGAACCAACGTGGCCCACGGCGGTGCGCCGGTGGGAGTGTCGCCGGCGTAAACCCTAGAGAAATCGAACTGCACGGTTTGCGCCTGCACACCCACTGCGCAGAACACCAGAGCCACCGCTGCGACCAGAAGAGCCGCCGTTCTGGAGTTCAGCATATCTACCTCCTATCATCTAATGTGGCCGAGACCACATCTGCAACCAACTAACTTAAGGTGCAAAAGCCGTGCCATTCCGGCGGAGTCAGCTCAAAAACTTACTGCCGCCCATCGATTCCAGGAACATTCTTCTTCACAGGAGAAATTAGAAACGGTATGGATTCCACAGAAAAATATGTCGAGTCCGAGATTGTTGAAAAACCAGGCGCGGAAGCAGAGCCGATTGTCTCGATCACAAGAGGCAACATCCGAAAAGCGGTTTGGGGC
>JBMFPP010000577.1:0-1054 GCA_049969055.1 Armatimonadota bacterium
GCCCTAAACCGCTTAAATCGCCAAGCCTCACAGGATATCCGCGCTGTGATGAAGAGGTGCGCGCCATCGCTGACGAAGTTTGGGGCAATATTGACGGCGTGAACGTGAAGGAACGCTCCTTCGGGCGCGGCAAGGTAATTTGGGGACAGCCCCTTCAGGATGTTTTGAACAAACTCGATATCCCGCCCGACTTTGAACCGCTCAGGACTCCAGACGGTGCTCGGCTCGCATACATCCATCGGAAGATCGGCAGTGCGGACGTGTACTTCGTCTCGAACCAGCGCTACCGCCCAGAAAGAGTTACCTGCACTTTCAGGGTGAGCGGACGCATCCCGGAGCTTTGGCATCCCGATACTGGCGAGATTGAAACCGCCCCGGTATTCGAGGAAAAAAACGGACGCACTTCGGTTCTGCTCAATTTTGATCCCGCCGGCTCGGTTTTCGTGGTATTCCGCAGACCGTCGCGGGGGCACACGCACCTTACATCGCTCAGCCGCATTGAGGACGAGGCGGCCCGACGCGCCCCGCGCATCGAGATCCGCCGCGCCTTCTACGAACCGGCCGACGGCCGCCCCGGCGGCGCAGATGTTACTGCGAAAGTTGCGGAAATGGTTGCCGCCGGCGAGTACTCCATCCCTGCCAGCAACAACGTTTTCGGCGATCCCACTCCGAACATCGTAAAGCGGCTTCGGGTGGAATACATACTAAACGGCAGGCCCATGCAGAAAATCGCCGCCGAAAACGAAACTCTGGAGCTGGCAGTGGTGAACCGAGAGGAATTCGGCCCTCCGTCTTATAAAGCAGTGGTTACCAACGGCAAAACCGAGCTCATTCCTTGGCAAACAGGCACCTATGCGTTCAAAACCGCAGGCGGGCGCACAGGGCGGATTGCGATTAGCAGGCCGCCGAGCACACTGCAGATAGCCGGGCCGTGGAATCTGCGGTTCCCGGCCGGATGGGGGGCGCCGGAACGCGTGCGCCTGGACCGGTTGATCTCTTGGACCGAACATCCCAACCCAGGAGTGCGCTACTTCTCGGGAACGGCAGAGTACAC
>JBMFPP010000578.1:0-1051 GCA_049969055.1 Armatimonadota bacterium
CGTCGCTTGTTTCAATCCTCATCTGTCTTGCTTGCATACGGATGCCGCTGTGTTTCGCGGCTTCACGGCGGTGTACGGGACGATCTTTCGGAAAAGCCTAACGTGCACCGGCTTTCTCTTCCTTAAATCCGATTACGAAAGCCACTGCGCACGCAAAAGTGATGGCCACGGGGATCAGGTATATTTTATGGAAGTCCGGCTGGCCCCCAACCCTAAAGAAGTCCATGGCCCATCCGGCGAAGATGTTGCCCAAAAGCATTCCCACGCCGCTTGTGGCTATGGTGATAAGGCTCTGCGCGCTGGCGCGGATATCATCGGTTGCCACAGAGTTGGTGTAAACCTGCCCCGCCACGAAGAAGAAAGCATAGCAGATACCGTGAAGCGCCTGAGCGGCTATGACCAACCACATCGGTTTGCCAAGCGAAAAAATGAAATAGCGAACAGGCCATGCGGCAATACCTATGGCAATGGTATTTCTCATTCCCAGACTCTTCAAGGCGAACGGAAGCGCCGCCAGCACCAACACCTCTGCTATCTGCCCAATGGTCATTACCGGGCCAACTGCCGATTCCGCAAGACCCACGCTCTGCTGGAAAAATATAGCCGACAGCTGGTAATAAAACGCCAGCTCCGTTGCCACAAAGAACGATATAAAAAACAGAACCGCAAAGTTTCGGTGCCTCAGCATCCGAAGGGCTTCCAGAAAAGCCAGCGGATTCTCTGCCTTCTTGGAAGGAGGTGTGTGGGGAAGCGTTAGGGAGTACAGAGCGAGCAGAACCGATATTCCACCGGCAACCGTGAGGCATTCACCAACCGACAGCCCTGACCAAAGCTTGAGCGATGCACCGAAGATCCATCCGATGACAATCCACCCTATGGTGCCCCAAAGCCGAATTCCTCCGAACTCCCTTTCCGGATCCTTCAGGTGGTGGAAGCTCAAAGAGTTGGTCAGCGCCACGGTTGGCGCGTACAGAAGCGCGTAAACGGCCATTGTCCACAGGAATGGACCGTAGCTGTTTATCCTCGCCATTGCGAAAAGAAGCAGGCCGCC
>JBMFPP010000579.1:0-1041 GCA_049969055.1 Armatimonadota bacterium
CGCGCTCTCCCAAAGGCACATCCGACCAGGATCTGCTCTTCAAAGGACTGCGCGGAAGCTCCTTCACCCAGGGCTTTTGCATAATCCCGGCTACAGCGCGGTCGATCTCATCCTCAGACATCTGAAAGATGGGGATCCCCTCCCGAACAGCCAAAGCCGCAAGCGCGCCGGCATACTTAATCGCCTCATCTTTCTGGAAAGAAGACAAATCTCTTGGGCGAAGCTCTCTCGGCGACGGCACCGGCCTCCAGCTCTCGACCCCCGACGGCTCCCCAGGGTCCAAAGCTTTCGCAGAACGCCTATGTATCACCAAATACCCGGTATACCGCGGTAGGGGATACTCAAACAGGTCCCGCTCAAACAGTGCAACCATATCAAAGGTGGTGCGCCGCGAGTAAAGATCGATGCCGTAGCCGTCGCAAAGCCTTACCACGGCCTTGGTCAGCTCCATGTAAGGATCACTGCGCACCAATTCCGCTACCGACCGTGGGGTGGTTCGACCGGAGCCGCTGATACTGCTCAACACATCTGCCCGAATCACGTATCCGGAGGGTTGTAGAAGCTCCAGCGTAACTTTCGACTGATAGGCCGGGGTGGTAACCAAAGAGTTAAGCACGGCCGCCGCTAGCGCAACAGCTAACATGAGGACCACTACGTTCCTGCGTGTGCGGATCACTCGCAGAACGTCTGCAAAACGAAGTGAAGGCTCCACGGCAAAATCCTCCGCGAAAGCGAAGAGTGTTTCACCCCTAGAGGCTTTTTCCAGCAGAGGCGGGAAATCTCCTGCACACCGGGGTTGAAAAAACCCAAGAAGCTGTCGGGCCGACACGTCAGTATACCACGGTGCTCAAAAACCGGTCAACCGCAACCCGGCACTGCGGCCGCCTGTATGCGTATTGCGGTTGCGCCGCGGTTGTGCTATACTGGCTGCGTGAACGGGGTTTTCCTGGGGCTTTTTCTGGCACTTACTGCGGTCGCATCCGCTCCGGTAAACACCGAAAAGGCCCGAACGCAACTCCGAGACGCTGTGGAACATGCCCG
>JBMFPP010000580.1:0-1038 GCA_049969055.1 Armatimonadota bacterium
GCAAGCACATCGGCTAACGCTGCGCTCCGCAGCGGCTTCTCCACAACCGCGGGCACGCAGATGTTTGGGGTGTCCTTCTTCCACTCGGAACCATTAAGAAAGGACACCAAAGAAGATAAAAAAGACGCTTCAGAAGCCGCACAGCAGAACGGTTCTGCTCAGAACCCGCAGAACCCAGAAAAACCCAGCGAACAAGCCGGTCAAAGCGGCCCAAGCTACAGAGCCCTTTGGTTCACCAGCACACCGGCGGGCAATCCAACAGACCGGCTCCAGCAGGCCCGTGACCCAATATCGAGTTTGTGGTACCAACTGGGCCCGGACAAGGCCAAACAACCTAAACAACCATCCGGAAGCCTCTTCAACGTTGGTGTTCAAGGACTGCCATTCCTCGGAGGCACCCTCGAAGCTGGCTACGAAAATATCGACAAAAATGTCGATTCAAACCTGTTGATACAGCAGTTCACCGACCCGGCACAGCGCTCAATGGCCGAAGGCATGGCAAAGCGAATCGGCACCAGAACGTGGAACCTGGCTGTGCAGGATGCCGTGCTCTTGGGCGGGAAAATGGGATTTGCCGCCGCTGAAGTTGCCGACGGCAGAGATTCTGCATCCCTCCGCAGGTTCTCCTACGAAGCAAAAGATTTCGGCTTCGGCTTCAACCAGTTTTCTGTTGGCCGCGAATTCTCGAAACTGGAAAACCCCCTCCTGCCCCCGCCCGCAGATGCCGTAAAACTGAAGGGAGCCTCGCTTACCAACCTCTCTGCCCGTGCCAACCTGCGCGGCGTAGGGCAGATGACCTACTCCGGTTTGGCGGTAAGAGACGGCGTGGAAGGTGCTTCTCAGCAAAGCCTCTCTCTCCAGGGCAAACGCGGCAAAGTGGTTTTGAACACGCAGAAAGTCTCCGCCAACTTTAACAGGGATAAGAAAGCCGCCGGTTTGCAGGGAGAACCAGAAAAGCAAAAAGGACAAAGCAGAACCAATATTGCCGCCGAGTACCAACTCTCGAAGTCGGCCAAATGGAGCGCTGCGCACCAATAC